>CAIKWV010000375.1 GCA_903831165.1 uncultured cyanobacterium | reverse complement strand
CCACATCTCCTGGGTGCTGCTCACCGGTTCCTATGCCTACAAGATCAAGAAGCCGGTGAATCTGGGGTTCGTTGACTTCAGCACCCCGCAACGGCGTCTGCAGTTCTGCCAGGAGGAACTGCGCCTCAATCGCCGACTGGCGCCGGAGCTGTACCTGGCGCTCTGCCCGATCCATGGACCGGAGGCGACAGCCAGCTTCCTGGGGGAGGGCCCGATCATCGACATGGCCGTACAGATGCGCCAATTCCCGCATGAGGCCCTGCTGCCGGTGGTGCTGGAACGCCAGGATCTGGCGCCAGGCGACCTCGAGAGGCTGTTCGAGCAACTCGCCGACACCTTGGCCCGCTTCCATGCCGATGCGGCCGTGGCGACCGCACAGGACGGCTTCGGTTCGGCGCCATTGGTCCGCGCCCCTGCCATCGCCAACCTGGATGTGCTCGACGGCTTTCTCGGCAGCGATCCCCGCCTGTCGGCTCTGCGCCGCTGGAGTGAGTTGCAGGCGCAGCAGCTCGCCCCCTGGTTCGAAGCCCGCCGGGCCGCCGGCCGGATCCGCGAATGCCACGGCGATCTGCACCTGGGCAACATGGCACTGGGGCCGGAGGGCATCCTCGTCTTTGACTGCCTCGAGTTCAGCCCGCCCCTGCGTTGGATCGATCCCACCAGCGATCTGGCCTTTCTGGTGATGGATCTGCAGCAGCGGCGTCGCGGCGACCTGGCGTCCCTGCTGCTGAATCGCTGGCTGGAGCGCAACGGCGATTACACCGGCCTACGGGGCTGGCGCTGGTATCTGGTCTATCGGGCGCTGGTGCGGGCCAAGGTGGCTGCCCTGACCCTGCAACAGGTCGATCGGCTCCCGGAGCACGACACCAGCCTGCAGCGTCAGCTACGGACCTATCTGGCCCTGGCCCAGGCCACCGCCGCCGCGTCTGAGCCCAGTCTGTTGATCACCCATGGAATCTCGGGCAGTGGCAAGAGCCATCTGGCCCGCCGCCTGGCTCGGCGGCTCGGCTGGATCCAGCTGCGTTCCGATGTGGAGCGCAAGCGCTTGTTCGGGCTCTGGGGCCTGCCGGCCCGGCCGGTGCTCAGCGGCGACCTCTATGGCGCCGAGGTCAGCCGCCAGCTGTTCGACGACCACCTCCCCCAGTGTGCCGAGGCGGTGCTGGAGGCTGGTCTGTCCGTGATCGTCGATGCCACGTTCCTGAAGCGGCAGCATCGGCAGCGCTTCGCCGATCTGGCGGCCCGCTGCGGGGCCCGGTTTGTGATCCTCGACTGTCGCTGTCCGCCGGAGCTGGCCCGCCGGCGCCTCGGCGTCCGTCAGGCCAGGGGTCTCGATCCCTCCGATGCGGATCTGGCCGTGCTGGAGCGCCAGCTTGCCCAGCGCGAACCCCTGGAAACGCAGGAGCTGGCCTCAACCCTGGTGGCTGAGGCCAGCGCTGGGCCCTCGTCCGATCCGCATCAACCAACACAGCTGGGTGCCGGGGTCGGCTCTGACGAGGAAATTCTGCTGGAGAGGCTGGCGGCGGCTCTTGACCCCGGACCGTCCGCAGCCGTTTAGGAGACGGCTAAACAACGCCCCAGTCGACCTGTTTGCAGTTCCATCGGATTGGGTGGAACATCGATGAACAGCGGGGCAGTCGGCTTGACAAGATGAGGTCAAACTCGGCTGAGACAGGTTTTCAGCAGCCTCTTAGAACCAGTCGGGAACGGCCGCTTCCTTGCTGTTCACGTTGGCTTCCGGCGTGGTGCGCTGGAACTCCAGGGTGATGTTGCGACGCTGCTCCCCGTCGGCGGCGAGGGCCTCGATCGGGTAGAGCTGCTGGCCGTCGCGGAAGGGCACCTGGATGCGGAAGGTGCCATCGGGGGAGAGGGGCACCTCCTCACCGCCGATCGAGAGGCGAGCCGCCGGGTCGGTGGCGCCGTAGACGATCAGTTCGGCGTCGGCAACCAGCCAGAAGGAGCGCTGGCGGGCCATCAGGCCGGCGCCGGATTCGGTGCGGCCGGAGGCCCACAGACCGGCACCGGAGGCTGAAAGCGAGGCGCTGGAATCGCCGAAATCGCTCTGGTCGAACTCATGGAAGGCCTCCGAACCCCGGCCCAAGCGCCGCCAGCCAGCTGTGGCGCTCTGGTACAGGCGCTCGTGCAGGCCCGTATCACTGGGTCCGGGGAGCCGGTCGGAGGTGGGGATGGGGCTGCTATCGCCGCTGCCGGTGTCGAGCGAGAAGGGGACGAACTGATCGAGGATCTGCTCGGAGGGGTGCAGGGCCGGGACCCGGGCGATCGAGGAGAAGGCCAGGGAGATCCAGCCGCCGCCCTTGCGGTAGCCGAGCTCAACGCGGTAGTCGCGATCGGAGAGGGGCACGGGCAGATACCACTCGGTGGCATGGGAGTCGACCACCACTTCCTGGAGGGTGTGGGGATGGGCCGAGCCGCCACTGAGGCCGGTGACGTCGGCGACGCGCAGGCACAGCTGGGAGGCTCCGGCGGCCATGGCCTGTTCGCGATCAGCCTCGGAGATGTCCCAGAAGACGTAGGCCCACTGGGGATCGCGGGGCAGGAAGACGACGCGGGTCTCGGCGGCGGGGCGGCTGGCGGGGGCCATCTCGGCCTCGATCACCTCAGTCTCGATCACCTCAGCGGCTTCGACGACCCGGTCAGCCGCACTCTTGCTGATCGCCTCCGCCAGGCCTTCGCGGTCCTGGGCGCTGTAGCGGCTGACCCCGAGGCTGCGGGCGACATCGCGCAGCTGCCGCATGCTTAGGGAAGCCAGACGGGAGATGAGGTTCTTATCCGCCATTTGACTTTCCGGGGCATTTGATGCGGAAAGTTTCCGGGATTAACCTCGCCTGGGATCACCCCTGTCAGCAGATGGCCACACGATGGTCGCGCCCCTGTCGCTCCGGCATCACCCCCGCGGGGAGGCGCCGCGATCGCTGATGCCTGCCAGGCACTGGCCTCTCCCCTAGGGGGCCACCCTGACCCCAGGCCGGCTCAAGCCGCCGCCGCCGCGACCGGCTGCGACCACCAGCGTCAGCGGCCCCACGCCAGCCGCCGCCCGGCGACCCGCCGGATCGACAGAACGGCACTGCCGCCAGAGCGGCCGCTCTCCACCAAAGGAGCGTGTCCGTTCAGGCGCCATGCCGCTGAGAACAGCGGCGTTATTGCAGAAGATCCGTGGCATTACAGAGGATCCCTGCCGGCCAGAGCAGCAGCGATCGTTCAGAAGAGCGGTGCTGCCCACTGCAGCTGTGCGGCCCACAACGATCGTGACTCCTGGACCAGCCAGCTGCGCCACGGGAACGGCCGCGCCATCGGGAGCCGCCGCTCCAGCAGGAGAGCACCACCACCATCAGGCCAGCGCCGGGAAGGTCGCCCTGCCACCCGCACGGCCGACGGACTAGAACAGGTGTACTGACTGCGTCCCGTCGCCGTGCTGTTGTCCCTGCTGGCTCCGGGGCTGCCCGTGCCCCTCTGTGTTGAGGAGCCGCCCCGCTACTGCGCCCTGGTGGGGGAGTCCGTCGCCGCCGGCTTCCCCAGTCCGGCTGATGACTATGTCGAAGCGCGCATCGATCTCAACCTTGAGCTGATCCCCTCGCCCCTCTCCACCTTCTTCATGCGGGTTCAGGGAGATGCCATGCGCGGCGATGGCATCGTCGATGGCGATCTGCTGGTGATCGACCGCAGCATCGAGCCCCGGGTCGGCCGGGTGGTGGTGGCGGTGCATGGCGGCCGCTTCATCCTGCGGCGCCTCGGTCGCCGCGATGGCCGCCTCTGGCTGCTGGCCAGTGACGCCCTCACCCCGCCGTTGCCTCTGGCCAACGATGACGACCAGGCCAGCCAGCTGTGGGGTGTGGCGATCCATGCCATCCACCATCTGGCCGCCGCCCCCTCCCGTCGCCATTGAGGTTCGCCGCCCCCCGGGATCCCTGCGCCCGGAGCTGGCCGGGGTACGCGAGCCGTTGCGCTGGCGGGGCGCTCAGCCGCTTGCTTCGATCTCCGGCACCGGCAGGGGCAGCAGCAGGCCCCGCCGCCGCAGCTCCTGACGAAACTGGGCGGACAGGTTCGGCTCGCGCCGCCCATCCCCCTGCCAGGCCCGGCGCAGATGGCCGAAAATCACCAGCGCCCGTATGGCGAGGGTCAGACAGACGAGCACTTGAAGGCAGATCTTCAGCACGGGGCCACGCGGCTTGCGAGCGGTCGGGGGAAGATGGAAGCCAGCTTAGAAGCCGGCGAGCGGAGCCAGGCCTGGGCCCCATCCCCGCAAGGGATCTCCTGCATGTGCATCCATGGCCGAACCCCTGCCCGCCCTGAGCAATGCCGATCTGGAAACCCTGCATGCAGCCCTGGATCCCCTGCTCGCCGGCTTCGGGGAGGGCGAATCCTGTCTGGATGATGCCAGCGCCTTTCTGGCCAGGCTCGGCATCGCCACCGAAAGCGACCCTGAGGAGCTGGCGCCGCCGCTGATGCAATGGCTCGAGAGCTGGCGGCAGGCCGGTGGCAATCGTCAGACCCTGCGGCTGATGGTCAGCACCCTGCTGGCGGAACGGGGCTGCGGCGCCGCCGAGAGCATGGAGGCTGAGGTCATGGAGAAGGCCTCCCCCGAGACCTGATGCCAGCCGTTGCGGGCCGCAGCCTGGGCGGCCGGAATCGGGAGTCGACGCGCTCAGCGCAGCGTTCAGCGTTTGTGCCGCGGCCCCCCGCCGGATGGCCTGGGACCGGGAGCGGTCATCGCTGGGAGCGTCGGGCCCGTCGATCCCCCAGGCCGGATCGGGGGGACTGTCCGCTGGCCAGCGGATTCCATCCGGGATCCGAGTGAGTTCGGCAGGGATGGATCTCGACCGGCTGTTCCGATCCGATCGGCTGCACGGCTATCGATCGTGAAGCTGGAGCCGTCCCGCAAGGGCTCCACAACGGACCGATAGTCTGCGCGGGAGCCCAGGACGGAATCAGAGCCTGAGCCCGTCCAGAGCCCCGGCCCCCGGGTCCGGGGCGCGCCCGATCCCGCCGTTTGTCTTCTTCCCGTGACCGCTGCCTCCATCGGCGCGCCCCCCGTTGCTGGCGACGGCCTGGCTGGTGAGGACTTTGATGCGGTGGTGATCGGCGCCGGGGCCAATGGCGGTGTCGCCGCCATGGTGCTCGCCGAAGCGGGCCTGCGGGTGCTGGTGCTGGAGGCCGGCCCCGAGCTGACGGCGGCCCAGGTACGCAGCCAGGAGCCCCTCGACAGCCTGCGGCGCCTGGCCCATCTCGCCGATGGACGCCACCGCAGCCAGGCCAACCATCCCGGGTACTGGAAGCACAACCCCGAGCAGTTCATCGATGAACGGCGCAACCCGTACACCACACCCGCCGACCAGCCCTTCCTCTGGACCCGCGGCCGGCAGGTGGGCGGCAAGAGCCTCACCTGGGGCGGCATCACCCTGCGGCTGTCGGCAGCGGAATTCCGCGCCGGCGAACGGGACGGCCACGGACCGTCCTGGCCGATCGGCAGTGAGGATCTGGCGCCGTACTACGGGCGGCTGGAACGGCTGCTCGGCATCCACGGCCACGCCGATGGGTTGCCCCAGCTTCCCGATGGCGAGTTCCTGCCGCCGCTGCCACTCACGCCCGGGGAGGCGCATCTGCGCCAGGCCATCGGCCGGGAGCTGGAGCTGCCGCTGATCCATTCCCGCGGTTTTGCGCTGCACCGCCCCAGTGCCGACCAACCCTGGCCTCGCTCCAGCGCCCAGGGGGTCACCCTGGCCCGGGCCCTGGCCACCGGCCGGGTGCGGCTGCGGCCCCATGCCCTGGTCAGCCATCTGCAGATGAAGCCGGGGCAGGATCAGGCCGAAGCGGTGGTGCTGATCGACAGCCGCAGCGGCCGTACGGAGCGGGTGGCGGCGCCGTTGGTGGAGCTCTGCGCCTCGACGATCGAGTCGGTGCGGATCCTGCTCAACTCCCAGGAGGGCCGGCAGAGCGGCGGCCTGATCGACCCCTCCGGCAGCCTGGGCCACTACCTGCTGGACCACATCTCCACCAGCCGCTTCTTTTCGATTCCGGACATCGCCAGGCCCGACGGGCCGGTCGAGCTCTCGGGGGCGGGCAGCTGCTTCATCCCCAACACGGTCAATCTGCAGGGCGACGACGGCCTGGGATTCCGGCGCGGCTATGGCATCTGGACGGCCCTGCAGCGCTTCGATCCGCCCCGCCCCCTGCAGCGTCGCCCCGGCGAGGCGGTGGGTTTTCTGATCGCCCATGGCGAGGTGCTGCCCGAGGCCGGCAACCGCATCACGCTCGATGCCCAGGTGCGCGATCACTGGGGTCTGGCGGTGCCCCATATCCGTTGCCGCTGGGGCGACAACGAGGCCGCCATGGTGGCCCACATGCACGGCCGCATGCAGGCGGTGGTGGCGGCGGCCGGCGGCACGATCCGCCCCCTGGAGGACCTGTTCGTGCTGCCCTTGCTGGAACCGCTGATTCGGCGCAGCGCCGCGGTCCGGCCGGAGGCGCCGCCGCCCGGCTACTACATCCATGAACTGGGCGGAGCCCGCATGGCGGACCAGCCGGAGGCTGGTGTGGTCGATCCCTGGAACCGCTGCTGGCGAGCCCGCAATGTGCTGGTCACCGATGGCTCCTGCTGGCCGAGTGCCGGTTGGCAGAGCCCGACGCTGACGGAGATGGCCGTGACCTGGCGGGCCTGCGCCGCGGCGGCGGCCGCTGCCGGTCGCGGCTGAGGGGCCGGGCCGCCGGTTCTGCCGCCAGGCGCTGGTCATCGGCTGGGTCCGCAATCCGCATGCGGATCGCTAGGGCTGCGAGCCCAGACCTGGCGGAGAACAACCCGTGGAGGGCGGTGAGGGCGGACCGGTGCTGCCCTTGTCAGCCCTTGCCCATCAACCCCGCCGGCGGTGTCAACGACCACATTTCCCTGCAGCCGCGCTGCGCACAATGACGGGGCGACCTTTCAAAGGGTCGGGCAAGGGAGAACACAGGCGAGGGTTGGCCCCCTCGCTTTTTTTTTGCCCGCAAACAACAGCAGAGCCCCAGCGCAACGGTGTCGTGTCCGCCCGCTTCCGTTGGGTCACCGCAGCCCTCAGGGACGCTGGAAGAGACCTTCGAGGGAATGGCGGCTGACGGTTTGGTCCTGATACCCGTTCTGCACCAGAAAGCTCGCCAGTGCCGAGCTGATCACGCTGTACTGATCCCAGTGGGGATGGTCGTGGATGAAGTCGCGCATGCCATCAAAGAGAGCCTCCGGCACCTCGGCCTCCAGGCTGATGCAGGCATCAGCAAGCCCGCTGCCGTTCAGCCCAGGCAGGCGGCAGGGGCTCGGCGGCACGCCACCCAGCCCCTCGACGAGCGCTGGATCCTGCAGGCTTTCCCCTTCCCAGGTCATGGATATCGCGTCAACGCCGCCGAACTGGCGTTCAGTACGCCACAGCGGTGGGACCGGCGTCAAAGATCGGGCCGCAAGCCATATCCAACCGTTCAACGAATGAGACTGACGGTGGCGGCTGAGCTCAGGCCCAGCGACTGCTGCCGGAGGCGATCCGTTTCAGAGCCATCGCAGGCTGTCAAGGGGCCGACGAACAAAGCGGCAGTTTCCACAACACCACGACACTCACCGCGCCAGCGCCGGCCATCCTGTGGAAAAAGGGGGTAAAAACGGGGGAAAACGATCGGGAGGTGGGGAAATCACCAGTCGATCAACAAAACTGATCAGAGAGAGTCTTTCGAGACATGGGCCAGGATTGGACAGGTTGGTTAGGTCAGAGCGACTCAATTTCTTCGGATTTCGCCGCAGAAGGCGATGGGATTCTCCCGATGGCTCCTACACCTGATCCCGGGCCCGCTGCCACGGGTTCAGCCCCCGGCTGAGCGCAGGCTGCGGGGGCCGAGAGGGTGATCGGCATGGGGGTAGCGGGTGTGATGGTGGCCGGCGGTCGCCCCCTCCTCCTGGCTGGCCGGAGCGGCCGGGCTGTCGCCCGAGCCGGTGTCGCGGTGGTGGTGGTGGTCGTGCGGGTGCTCGGCCGAATGGGGGTGGTCGTGATCGCCTGGGTGGGTATGGCTGCCGTCATGGGCGTGGGAGTGGCCGGCAGCGGATGCCGCAGGCGCGCCTGGCAGGGGAACACCATCGGCCTGACAGGCCCCGGTGCATTCGGCTTCACAGAGCTTGCAGCTCTCCACCAGGCCCTCGACGTGGTGATGGTGGCTGTGCTGGGGAGCCCCCACCTCCTGCTCGAAACCGAGCACCTGGGCGCGGTACTTGCAGAGGGAGCAATTCATGTCCGTGTCGCCGCGCAACACATCGGCCACCCGCTCCCGGAAGGTGTCCAGCACCAGGGCGTGATCCCCCAGGTAAGAGGCCTCGACAAACTCCACCTCCGGATGATCCGCCGCCACCAACTGGGTGTGCTGGCGAATGCGGCTGACCAGCACGCCGGAAAACAGGAAGTAGGGGAAGACGACGATGCGGCGATAGCCGAGCCGGACCGCCTGACGCAGCCCCGGTTCCACCAGCGGGAAGGTGACCCCGGAATACACCGTCTCCCCCCAGCCGAAGCCGAAGCCCTCCACCAGCATCCGGGTCACCTTGGCCACGTTGGAGTTGGCATCCGGATCGGAGGAACCCCGACCGACCACCACCAGCAGGGTGTCGTGCAGCGGCACCGCTTCGGCGGCCGGCTGGCTGGCGGCGGTCTCCAGGGCCTCGCGGATGCGGGCACCGGCCGCCTGAATCATCTTGCGATCGACGCCGAGTTCGCGGCCGTAGTCAATCCGCAGGCCGGTCTCGGCCGCATAGGTGTTGAGCACCGAGGGGATGTCGTTCTTGGCGTGGCCGGCGGCGAACAACATCGCCGGCACCGCCAGCACATGGGTCACGCCCTGGCTTCGCAGGGCCTCCAGCCCGTCGCGCAGGATCGGCCGGGCAAATTCGAGATAGCCGAACTCCACCGGCACCGGCGCCAGATGTTGCTTCAACTGCTGGGCCAGGCCAGCGAACTCGGCCACCGCCAGGCGATTGCGGCTGCCGTGGCCGCAGACCAGCACGCCGATGGGGCCATGGGGGCCGCTGGCGGGGACAGCCGTCGCAGCCGCCTGCGGCACATCCGCACGAGAAGGAACGGACGTCATGACCCCATGCACCTCTTCCGACCCTATCCCCAGGCTCGCTGCCGAGGCGGAGCTGGCAATCCACCGGCCCGGCCGCCTACGGCCACGCGTCCATCCCCGGGAGGCGCAAGGATGGTCGAATGAGCCTCCATATTCCTCCGTACCAGCCCCTGCCGGCTCCCGGCAAATCGACGGACATCTTCAAGGTGTCCGTGGGCGAGCTCCATCCCACCCAGATGTGTGTCGGTCTGGCGGAGGTCCGCAGTCGGCAGGTGGATTTCAGTCAGGACAGCCGCGAACAGCGGCTGCGGTATCTCAAGGGCAAGCCGGTGCCGATCGTGCGCAACGCCGCTGGCCGCCTGTGGATGGTGGACCGCCACCATCGTCTCAGGGGGCTGATCGAACTCGATCCAGCGGCGGAGGCCTACGGGTATCTGGTGCTTCAGCTCGACTGCAACGACCGACACACCGCCCTCGATGAGCTGCATCGCCGCGGCTGGCTCTACCTCTATGACGGTCGCGGCCTCGGGCCGATGGTGCCGGCGGCTCTGCCCGAAACCCTGGCGGGACTGCAGGATGATCCCTACCGCAGCCTGGTCTGGAAGCTGAAGAAAGAGGGGATGATCGAGCCGGCGCCCCTGATCCCTTTCCATGAGTTCCGCTGGGGGGCCTGGCTGCGTCGTCGGCCCCTGCCACCGTTCAGTTCCTCGGAGCTCGATCCCGCCATGCCGGCCGCCCGCACCCTGGTCCGCTCTCCGGCAGCGGCCCATCTGGCCGGTTGGAAAGGCCGCCGTTGAGGCCCGTCTTAGCCCTCACCCCTTGAACGGCAGCCCAGCAGCGACAGGTCGGTGAGAGCCGACTTGTCGGCGCCATCGAAGCGGCCGGCGATGCCAGCCGCTGGGGCTTGGAGGGCGATCAACGGCGCTGCAGATGGCTCCCTTCAGGGCTAGGCCAGCTGATTGCGCGGCGGTCGCCGCTCGCCCTGGCGCAGTTGTTGCCGCCAGCGCCCCAGCTGCCAGCGCAGGCCCAGCAGCAGCACCAGAGCCAGGGCCCAGGGCAGGGCCGCCAGGGTCGGCCCGCACCAGACCAGAATCACCAGTACCGGCAGGGCCAGCAGCGACACGACGCTGTGCGCACGTCCCAGGCCCCGGTCGGCGCCGCGGCAGCTGCGGCAATGGCGGCTGTGGCTCTGCCAGCGATCCAGCAGGGGGTCGTCGTCCAGGCGTGGCGGCAGGGGCTGCCCGGGGAAGGGCAGGCCGCCATGGTCCAGCACCCAGGCATGGAGCGCCTGCACATAGCGGTCGGACGGGGTGGCGAGGTAACAGCTGCGGCTCAGCTCCTCGCTGCCCCCCCGCTGTTCCAGCACCCGCTCCTGCCAGTGCAGAAAGATCTGGTCGTCCTCCAGCACCCGGTGATTGCCGATGTGTTGCAGCCACTCGGGACGCAGCCCCAGCAGCCGCGCCGGCCATGGGGATTGGAACTGGAATGGGAAGCGGGCGAACAACCGGCATTCGCCGCGACGGATCGGCGTGGCATAGACCACCGTCAGGATCCGGGCGAAGCCCGGAGCGGTCAGCTCATGCCACATCAGGGACGGAGCACAGAAGCGGGTGTACTGGGTGCCGAGCTTGCCGCGCCGGGGCCCCTCGGCCCAGATGCCGCTGAAGCCATCGGCATCGCTGGCCGTCAGCTCCAGCTCCACCGGCCCGGCGTTCTCGCGCCGTCCCACCGTGGCGTGATGGGTGAACGGCACGTGGCTGACATCGAGCACGTTCTCCAGCAGGGTCAGGGCGTCATAGGGCAGGTCCCGGAAGGTGTCCTGCACCAGCCAGCCCGGCTCCTCCAGCAGGGGCACGAGTGGCAGCGGTTGGGCCTCGGCCCTGTCCGCAGCCCCGGCAAACACGAACAGCAGCCCCTGGGCCGTGGCCGTCTCCCGCCGCCGCGCACAGCTGCGGGCTGGGGAGATGGTCGCTCCAGCAGCGGCCTGGGGGACGGTCAGGCACTCGCCGGAGCCCGCAAACGTCCAGCCGTGGTAGGGGCACTCCAGCGCTCCGGTGGCATTGATCCGGCCTTCCGAGAGCGGCACCAGGCGATGGGGGCAGACGTCGTCAAAGGCCCGCCAGGCGCCGCCGGGGCCATCCCACCAGATCACCAGGTCCTGATCGAGCAGCGTGAAGGGCAGCGGCTGGCGCCGATCGAGATCCTTGAGGAAGGCCACCGGATACCAGCGCTCCATCCAGCTGGCGGGGGTCCTGGAATTCGGGACGCCCTCGCCGCTGTTGGTTGATTCCGGGGAGGGGGGGAGGCTCATCGGCCGATTCTGCCGGCATGAGTAGACAGGAAGCAGTCGCGCCGCAGTTGATGCCCTATTCCCATCTGTTGGTGCCCAGCGATGGCTCGGATCTGTCGCGCCGGGCGATCGACCATGCCGTGCGGCTGGCGGCGGCCCTGGGAGCCCGGATCACCTTCCTGCATGTGCAGCCCAGCACGCCGATCCCTCTGATCGGGCTGGGCGAGAAACTTGATGTACAGACGATGGAGCTGCTGATTGCCGCCAGCCATCGCCAATCCGACCGGATCCTGGATGAAGCCGCCGAGGCGGCCGCTGCGGCCGGCGTTGCGGCCCAGTGCGAGCGGGTGCCCGGGGACACCCCCCACCGGGGGATCATCGAGACGGCCCAACGGCTGGGATGTGACCTGATCCTGATGGCCTCCCACGGCCGTCGCGGCATTTCCGGGCTGCTGATCGGCAGCGAGACCCAGCGGGTGCTGGCCCTGGCCCACTGCCCGGTGCTGGTGGATCGCTGAACCGGAGCAACCGGATCGGTGCCGGTTCTCCACCCCACCGGCAGCGGCGGCAGCTGGGTGAAAATTGTGCGTCGACAACGAACTGTTGGAGCGCCATGGGCCGAGATCGTGACCCCGACCGCATTCCCAGGGCGGGCTTTGAGCTGGCCCCCCTCGCCGGTCTGACGAGCCTGCCCCTCAGCGGTGGCCCCTCACCCCTGGGCACGGGCCGGATGTTGAGCGAAGCGACCCTGGGAGCGGTGCTTGTCTATGCCGTGTATCAGGCACTGCTCACCGGCCTGCGCACCGAAGCCATGGTGCGGCGCGCGGAGCTGAGCCGTGCCAGCCAGGTCCGCCTGATCGGCAGCAGCGTCTGGGGCTCGATCCAGGATGGAGCTGCCATCGGCCTGGCCCTGAGCCTGCTGCTGCTGGTGTTCCCTTGGCTGTCGCTGCCGCTGGGGATTCTCAGCGTCGTGGGCCTGGGCAAGGCCTCACTGGATCTCTTCCATGCCTTCTGGGATGGCTTGGATGACCACCAGAAGAGCGAACTTCACGAAGCTGCCTATGCCGCCGGCGTCAACCTGCATCGCCTGCTGCATGGTCCTGCCCAGCCCAGTCTCGAGGCCTGAAACCGATCCATCCCGGCGGAATCAGCCGGGGGAGAAGAACCCTCTGGACCACAGCCACAGACCCACCAGAGCCACAGGGGCGGCAAAGGCCGCAAAGATCTGCAGGCGAAGCACCTGATCCGAACGGGAGGACTGGGGCGGACGGCGGTTCAAGGGAGGGGACTGCCTCTCAGGGAAGGGCATGGATGGCGCGTTGGTGCAACCTACCCAACCGAGCCGCTCCAGGCCTCTCCAGGTGGCATGGCTGATGCCGGCCGCCCTGGCCGTCGCCGGGGCTCAAGCCTCAAGACGCTGAGGTCCCGCTTCGCTCCAGTGGGGGAGAGCAGCGGCGGCCTCCCTGTGGCGCCAATGCAGCTGCCGGGCGTGCTGCAGATCCTGGAGGCTGATCTGGAACTGCAGTCGCCGGGCCGCCAACACCAGCTCCGAGCGCGAACGGCAATGACGCAGTGCTCGGCGCAGGTGGCCATCCTGTTCGGCGGTTTCGACCAGGCGCTCCAGTTCACTCCAGCTCATCGGCTTGTCCATGGCACCCCACCAGCCTGGCAAGACAAAGGGATTCGGGCCACCGCCGATCTCAGTTGGCGCTGCCCGTAGCCTGACGCCAGGTACCCGAAAGCCTTGCCAGCCCCATTTCTGCATTCTCAACCTCAATCGCGCTGGATTCAGGCCTTGTTGCTGAGCCTGCTGGCCGTAGGACTCAATCTGCTGCCGATTCGCATCTTCTTTGGTTTTGAATTGTTGCTGGGTTCCAGTCTGGCGGTTCTGGCTATTTTGCTGCTCGGTGAAGTTGGCCTATTGGTCGGCATCAGTGCCAGCCTCATCACCTGGAAAGTCTGGGGCTATCCATGGTGCGCCCTGACCATGGTTGCTGAACAGCTGTGGCTCTTGGCCTATCTCCACTATTTCAACAAGGGAGACAAACAACGAACCAATGGTCGCATCGTCCTGGCGGACATTCTGTTTTGGATCATGGCTGGCATCCCCCTTGTCTTTCTGCTGTTTGGTGTTGTCATCAATCTCGACCCGTCCAGCATCCTGGCTCTGGGGATCAAGCAGTCTGTCAATGGCGCCATCAATGCCACGATCGGATTGAGCCTTTATCTAGCGCTTCGTATTGCACAGAGCCACAGTGATCCATCCAAGGCGGTGGCGATTCATGGTCTCACGATCGCGACAGTGATGTTGTCTGTGATCGTCCCCAGTTTGACGATCGCCTCGGTTGCCACCGCCCAATTGATGGAGGCAAGTCAGCAGGGTGAACTCCAACGATTGATGCTGATTGCGAGAGGGGTGGCCATCTCAACACCAAAAGAGGCGGCGTGGATAGCGGACTCCCTGCATGACAGCGGCTCCCTGATTGAATTCGAGCGAATCGGCAAGGTCAATCTACAGCCTTATTTCCAATCGAACCCAGGTCTTTTCAAAACGCTGGCGCAAACCCATGCCTCCATTGGTGATGACTTGATCCAAGTCAGAGGTTTGAAGATTCTTGTCGCCAATCACGCGGAGCCCAGGCAAAGGCCACTGATCGATGGCTATTGGAAATTTGACCTGGCCAGCACCCGTCTGGATACAGCGAGTCTTGTGAGTACGCCAGCACACCTGGACAATGTGGTCGTGGTTGAACCCGCCAGAGAATTGATTTTGCAGCTGCAGAGGCAAACCACTCGCATCATCGGAGTCCTGTCTTGGAACTTGCTGTTCGCGGCGCTGCTCAGCGAAATCATTGCCCAGGCCCTGGCAGCACGTTTCCAATCCAGTGACTCCGAGCCCTCTGGAGAAGCTAGGCCGTCGGCCAATGGACAGGCGGGGCGACTTGGCAAGTTCCTGCAGTCGCCATTGCGGCAAAGCTTTGTTCTTGATCTCAATCGAATTATTGATCTTTACCATGAAAAGAGTAAAGAGAATGACCGTCTGAGCGAGAATCTGCTCAGTACAAAGCTACGGTTGAAGGATTCCAGGCAGGAGATTGATGGCCTCAGCACCATTGATCCTCTGACTGGTTGCTACAACCGACATCAATTGTATCGGCGTCTTGAATTTGAGCTGCAGCGCAGCAATCGAGACCGCAGCGAGCTGAGCTGCATGTGCATTGAGGTCGATCACTACAGCCAAATTCGTGACAGTTATGGTCAGACCATCGCTGACAGGGTTCTTGTTGAACTTGCCGCTGATATTCAGGCTCGCTCTCGCGCAACCGATTGCCTTTGCCACAGTGGTGAGTCCGCCTTCAGCCTGATCCTGCCGATGTGCTCGGGAGCGGCAGCTGAGGGATTGGCTCGGACTTTTCGCCATGAGGTTGAGGCCCGGATGATTAAAATTGAACGTCAGCAAATCAGTGTGACGATCAGCATTGGAATTTCCTGTCTTAAGGCCGGCGATGATGACAGTGAATCCTTGATCAATAGAACCGAAAATGCCCTCTATCGCGCTAAGATGGAGGGCCGTAATCGGATCGTGATGATCTGACCGAGCTCGCTGGCTGCGGTCGCTCAGCTGTTGCCGAACGCCACCTGACAAGCCGCGTTCAGCAGTTCGGCTTCGGCGGCGCTGGCTGGTTGTGTGCCATTGAGGAGGCCACTCTGGCAGTCAGCCGTGAGTTGATAGGTTGACCCGTTGACGCTGACATTGAACTGCACGCCGGTGCTGCCGATCGGTTGCACCGTGCCGTACAGCAGTTGGTAGTTGCTGTTGGGCACAATGATCATCGTTTGTTGGCTGTTGATGGCGTTATTGACAGCATCATTGATGATCGCGGCACTAGCCAGGCTGCCGATTCCCCATACGGCCGCCCGCGCTCCCCACCAACCCCAGCTGGGATTGGCCCAGCCGCCGTACCAGCCGTAGTTCCAGGGGCGGGCATAGCCCCAGCCAGGTCGGGCCCAGCCAGGACGGAGATTGACATTGTTGATGTTGACGGTGCGATTCCAGTTGCGCTCAACGTTGCGATTGACGTTGAGGTTCCGGTTCACGTCAAGGTTGCGATCGCCCAGATTGCGATCACTCAGGTTCCGATCATTCAGGTTGCGATCACCACGATTGCGGTCACTGATGTTGGTGCCAGCTACACCGCGATCCCCCCGCTGCACGCCACTGCCGGCACCTTGCAGAGATTGGCGATTGACGCCGTTGCCCGAGGACAGACCCGATCGACCGTCCAGAGAGGGGCCGCCTCCAGCCCGGGAGCCACGGGAATTGCTGCTCCAGCCACCCTCGGGGCGGTTGGAGCCTCGGTTCAGGCCGCCACCGCCGGCATTGCTGAATCCGGTACGGGCGCCACCGCCGCCAGCGCGGTTCACTCCACCACCACCACGACCTCCGCTGCCGCCACCACCACGACCCCCACCTCCGCCACCGCCGCGGGCGATCAATGTGCCGCCTTCGCGGTCAGCCGTTGGCGCCGAGGGTGAAAAGGCGGCAGCTGCAGGCAGCAGCGGTAACCCGACGATTCCCGCCAGGACAAGACCAAGACCAGAACGGACGTTCATCGCTTCACCACCTCACAGCCGGCGTCGTAGCAGCTGGCGTCAATGCGGCCATCGCTGCCGAAATGCACCCGCACCAGATCCCGGCCAGCCATCTTGGCGGCATTGTCCTGACGGACACTGTTGAGGTAGTTGGGGTTGATGACGCAGAGATCCTGATCGTTGAAGCAGACCGTGTTCGTCGAGAAGCGACCGGATGCATTGTGCAGGGATTGCCAGCTTTTGGTCTCGGGATTCCAGAGCGTCATCGTCAACGGATCATCCGTGATGCGAACCGTTTCGATGGTCTGACCGATCAAATGGCGATAGCGGGTGCTCTTGCCCTCATTGATCGCCTCGACCGTGCAGTTCACGGGCGCGGCCCCAGAGCGGCTGCACTGGGTTTCGAGCTTGTAGAGCAGGACTTCGGCGCTGTGGCCGGGCGTGGCGCTGAGCAGGGATGCTGTGAACCAGCCGCCGATCAGCAGTGGCCTGAGGCTGCTGCCGACCCGGTGACGCATCGGCGCCAGGACGCGGAGCATCAGCCATGACTTGATCGCAGAGTCGGGCTCGCGACGGCGGCGATCAAGGGGAATGGGCTGGGGGAGCATGCCCTGGGGGGCCGTTGATGGTTGCATAAAATTGGGTAAAGAGTTGATGTCTCCAAAGAGAGGAGGAGATAAACCAAGCATGTCAACGCTGTGTCGTCGTTGTCAGCTGTTGGGGCGGCAGGTGACACATTTCGCGATGGATCAGCAGACGTCGACTGTCGGTGAGCCATCGATGCTTCAGGCCCCTTCAGGCGAGCCCATCGCTGCGGCAATTGAGGCGGCCATCAGCGCTCGCATCACGCAATCATCCGCTCGCAGGACGCAATCATTCGCGCGCGTCCGCCTCACCCGGGGCGGAACCGCCCTGGACGCGCACGATGCAACGAAAACCCAGATGACAGGTGGAGGTGTCAATCCCCTGGGCCATGCGGGCGGCCGGGCGATAGCGGCGGCAATAACTGGGGGCACACAGGAAGGAGCCGCCTTTGACCACTTTGCGCGGGATCATGCCGTGCTGGGAGCTGGCATCGATGCTGGCCTCGCGGCTGGCCCCCCGGGGATTGCTGGTGCTGCAGCAACCGCCAGCCAGCTTGATCGCCTGCAGTCTGGAGCCATGGTCCTGATACCAGTCGTCCGTCCATTCCCAGACATTGCCGATCATGTCGAACAGCCCGTAGCCATTGGGGGGAAAGGAGCCGACGGGTGAGGTGCGCTCCCAGCCATCCAGGCAGCTGTTGTGGTGGGGGAAGTCCCCCTGGAAGGTGTTGGCCAGCATCCGGCCCGCCGGATGCAACTCGTCGCCCCAGGCGAATTCCACCGCCTCCAGTCCGCCGCGGGCGGCCCGCTCCCATTCCGCCTCGCTGGGCAATTGCTTGCCGGCCCAGGCGGCATAGGCCAGTGCATCGCCATGGCTGATGTGCACCACGGGATGCTGCTCCCGGCCCTTGATCGAACTGCCGGCACCTTCCGGATGCCGCCAATCCGCCCCCGCGAGGTACTGCCACCAGACGTAAGGATCGCCGTGAGCGACGGGGCCCTGCGGTGGCACGAAGACGATGGAGCTGGGCACCAGCAACTCCGGCAGAGCGTCCGGGTAGTCGCCCGGGTCCGCCGGTTGCTGAGCCAGGGTGAGGTGGCCGGTGGCCTTGACGAACTTCAGGAACTGGCTGTTGGTGACCGGGGCCCGATCGATCCAGAAGCCGGCGAGGCTGACCGGATGGGCCGGCGCCTCCTCGGGGTAGTGATGGTCGGATCCCATCGCGAATGTGCCGGCTGGGATCCAGACCATGTCCCTGTGGGGCGGCCTGCCGGGGGGGCGGGCCGCCTGTCGGGGGGCATCAGGCCGAGGCTGCGGGCGGGACATGACCAACTCTGCTGCGGACCTGAATCTGCCGTGGGCGGCTCAGGCCGCGCCGCTGGCGGCCTGGCGCATGTGCTCGATCACATCCTGCACCGAGAAGCTGGCGGGCTTCTGGCGGGGCGGGAACTCGAGGAAGGACTCCAGGAACTGGGCCACGTAGGTCTGGGCTGGCACCAGCAGGAAGACGTGATCGAACATCCAGTCCCAGTAGGTGTTGGATGTGATG
>CAIKWV010000374.1 GCA_903831165.1 uncultured cyanobacterium | reverse complement strand
TCAAATCTCGTCAAGGGCTTCCTTCCCCAACTCCGCCCGCCCGAGGGCGTCACAGGTCTTGCCGCTGCGACTGGCGCTGATCGGCCTCGTACCGCTTCGGAATGCCGGCAGATCAGAGGGTCCGGCCGGCCGCCAGCTGCGATCCCTAGGGTCATCCCATCTGCCCCTCCTGGCGATGGAAGCCCGGCTCCTCTTGCTCGCCGTGCTGCTGGGCGGGCTGCAGCTGAGCGCAGCCCGAGCCCTGCCTGCCGGCGAGAAGGCCCTGGAGGTCTGCCTGCTGACACCGGTGGCCCGGGAAGAGGCCCCGGGGCTGGTGCAGGCCCTGACTCCGGTGGCCGACCCGACACTGTTTGCCCGCGGCCAGTTCGAAGACATCCGGCTGGAACGTGGAAATGCGTTGCTCTGGAGCCGGCAGGCCAGGATCGGCGAACCGCTGGAAGGTCCCCAGGCCTGGCCCCTGGCGCCCCTGCTCCCCGGCGAGCACGTGCTGCTGCGCCTGCGGCCCCTCGGTGCCGGCCCGGCCGACTACGCCAGCATCGAACTGATCGGTGGCAGCGCCGTGAACATGCGGCGGCAGTCGCAGTTGCGGCAAGCCCTCGGCAGCGACCCGGCGGCCTGGCTGAAGTCGGTGAATGCGGCGCTGCAGGGTTCCCGGCCCGATGAGGCCCTGGCGCTGCTGTTCGATGTCCGCGGCCCCGCCAGCCCGGAGCTCAACGTCCTGCGTCGGGAGGTTCACGACCAGGCCTGCGGGTCCGCCATCGTGACCCCAGATCCGGCGATCCCATGACCAGCCTCCAGGCACCCTCAGCCCCAGCCCTGTCCGTGTCGATCGCCGCCATGGGCGCCCCGGTCTGCCGCGGCGACACCCGCAGCCTCGCCTGGCGGCTGGAGCAGCTGGATCGCCTTCAGGCGTTGCTCGACGCCGCCGCCCAGCCGCTGCTGGAGGCGCTGGCCCTGGACCTGAACAAACCACCGGTGGAGGCCGCCTACGAGCTGATCGGTGTCACCCAGGAGCTGAAGCACGCCCGGCGCCATCTGCGGCGCTGGATGCGGTCGACCCCGGTTGGCCTGCCGGTCTGGGCCTGGCCCGGCAGCGCCCGGCTGCGGCCCGAACCCCTCGGCTGTGTGTTGATCATCGGGCCCTGGAACTACCCGTTCCAGCTCTGCCTGATCCCGCTGGTGAGCGCCCTGGCCGCCGGCAACACGGCCGTGCTCAAGCCCTCCGAGCACACCCCCCACACCGCGGCCCTGATCCACCGCCTGGTGCAGCAGCACTTCCCGTCGGAGACGGTGCAGGTGGTGGAAGGCGATGGAGCGGTCGCCGCCGAGCTGCTGCAGGAGCGCTTCGATCACATCTTCTTCACCGGTGGCGCCCGGGTGGGCCGGCTGGTGCTGGCCGCCGCCGCCCCCCACCTGACCCCGGTGACCCTGGAGCTGGGGGGCAAGAGTCCGGCGATCGTGCTGGAGGACGCCGACCTCAGCACCACCGCCCGGCGCCTGGCCTGGGGCAAGGGCATTAATGCCGGCCAGACCTGCATCGCCCCGGACCACCTGCTGGTGACGCCCGGGCAACGGGAGCCCCTGGTGGCGGCCATCGCCGCGGCCTGGCGCCAGTTCTACGGCGCCGATCCCCTGGCCAGCGAGGACCTGACCAGCCTGGTCAACAATGCTCAGTTCGAGCGGCTTGAGGCGCTGCTGGCCGGTGCCCGTGAGCGGGGCCAGGTGCTGGTGGGGGGCCGCAGTGACCGGGCCCGGCGCCGCATCGAGCCCACCCTGCTGGCCGTGGAGGACCCCGATCGGGATCCGCTGATGCAGGAGGAACTGTTCGGTCCCCTGCTGCCGGTGATCGTCGTGGCCAACCTGGAGGAGGCCCTGGAGCGGGTGCGGCGCGGCAGCAAGCCCCTCACCATCTATCTCTATGGCGGGGGCCGGCAGGCCCGCGAGCAACTGCTCGATCAGACCAGCTCCGGCAGTGTCTGCTTCAACGATGTGGTGCTGCACGGGGGCCTGCCCCAGCTGCCCTTCGGCGGTGTGGGCGAGAGCGGCATGGGCACGTACCACGGTGAGGCGGGTTTTCTGACCTTCTCCCATCGCCGCAGCGTGCTGCAGCGCAGCTTCTGGCTGGATCTGCCGATCCGCTATCCCCCCTATGCGGGCAAGTTGGACCTGATCCGGCGCCTGCTGGGCTGAGCCCCGCTGGCGCCATTGCCGGAAAGGATTCAGGAAGGGGACTGGATCCCAGCGGCAATGCTCCTTATGGTGCCGCCAGACTCCCACCCGTAGCGCCCATGCGTCGCTCTCTCGTCGCCCTGGCTCTGGCCCTGGTGTTGCCCCTGCCGGCCTTCGCCGGACAGGTGACCGTGAAAGAGGGTGAAACCCTCTCGGAGATCGCCGATCGCTACGGCCTGAGCGTCAACCAGTTGATGAAGCTCAACGGTCTCAGCAACGCCGATCACGTCGAATCGGGGCAGAGCCTCAAGGTGCCGGGCGCGGCCGGCGGCCGCTCCAGCGGCGTCAGCGCATCAGGCCGGGTGACCGTCCGGGACGGCGAGACCCTCTCGGAGATCGCCGATCGCCACGGCATGAACGTCAACCAGTTGATGAAGCTCAACGGCCTCAGCAACGCCGATCACGTCGAATCGGGGCAGACGCTGCTGGTCAGCGGCCCGAGCAAGTCCGCCACCACGGCCTCCGGCTTCCGCCGGGGGGCCAGCGAGCATGTGGTGCAGTCCGGCGAAAGTCTCTCCGTGATCGCCAATGGCTACGGCATCGGCCTGAGCAAGCTGATCGCCATCAACGCCATCAATGACCCGGACCACGTCGAAGCGGGCACCCGGCTCAAGCTCAAGGGCAACCCGCCGGTGAGCAGGCCCGCCAGCCCCAAGCCCGTCGTCAGCCAGCCGCTGGCAGCCCAGCCCGTGGCTCCCCGGCCCAGGCCCACCAGCGCAACCCGGCCGGTGTCGACCGCGGCGGCGGCACCGGCACGATCCACGGCCATCGCTGCCGTTGACGCCGAGCCCACGCCTGAAACCAGGGCCAGCGCGACCCCGACGCCGTCCTCGCCGATCGGCAGTCGCCCGAGCCTGCGCAGCACCGCCGCCACCAGCACGGCAGACACGGCCTCAGCTGCCACGAGCACAGCAGCCAGGTCCATCGCCAGCAGCGCCTCGACCACCACCGCCAAGACGTTTGAGGCGGCCCGACCGATCGCCGCCACCACGCTGGCCTCCAGCAGCACTGCTGCCAGCTCCACCGGCCGAACGGAGATCCGCCGCAGCCAGGCGTTCACCGCCGTCAGCGACACCGCCACCACCCGCTCGGTCAGCCCGGTGGCGGTCAGGCCGACCATCACCAGCAGGCCGGTGGCCACGGTGGCCACGGCGCCCCGTGCCGCCACCACCGCCGTGTCGCCGGGGGCCGGCAAGCCGGACTGGCGCACCTATGGCCCACTGCAGGTGGACTGGACCGGCTGGCAGCCGATGGGCGGCAGCATGGTGGCCCCGACCCTCAATGCCCAGGGCCAGTCGCTGTACATGGCCATCAATTGCGGGGCCCGCAAGCTCAACGCCACGACCCCGACCGGCGACTGGAAGACCTGGGATGACCCCAGCGCCGACTTTGAGCTGCAACTGGTCAACGACTACTGCCGCAACCGCAGCTGACGCCCCGCCCGGGCGCCGATCAGGCGGCCCAGCGCAGGGGCCAGGGAGCCCTGAGGTAATGGCGCCCCGTGGAGCGCAGCCAGAGGCGCTGGGCGCCGTCGTCGCTCTCGCTGATCAGTTCCTCCTGCACCAGGCGCCGGGCCAGCCAACCCCAGGGCTCCTCCCCCTCGGGGCCATGGGCCGTGGAGAGTTCCTCCACCAGGGCCCGCAGGTCGCGGCCGCTGCGCTCCTCCAGGGCGGCCAGCACCTGGGACACCTGCTCGGACCAGTCGCGACGGGTGCGGCTGGAGCGGCAGTTGTCACAGCGGCCGCAGGGGGCCTCCAGCTCTCCCACGGACAGCAGCAGGGCCTGCTCCCTGCAGCCATCGCCTTCAGCCACAGCCTCCATGCGCCGCAGCTGGCGGTGGGCCAATTCCAGCCGCTGCTGTTCCTGGCGGCGCTGGGCTTCGCTGAGCTGCTGCACCGCCGCCCGCATCGCCCAGCCCAGGCGGACCCGATCGGCCGGATCGAACAGCACCAGGCAGCGAGCCGGCAGGCCATCGCGGCCGGCCCGGCCCGACTCCTGCAGGTATCCCTCCGGGCTGGCGGGCAGATCGAGGTGCAGCACCAGGCCCACATCGGGCCGATCCACCCCCATGCCGAAGGCCACGGTGGCCACCAGCACAGGTGTTGGATGGTTCTGGAAATGCTCCAGGGCCAGCTGGCGACTGGGGGGATCCATGCCGGCGTGATAGGCGATCGCGGCCACCCCGGCCTGATCGAGGCGCGCCGCCCACTGCTCCACCGAGCGGCGCGTGCGGGCGTAGATCAGCACTGCCCCCCGCGCTTCCGCCACGGCCTCCAACACCTCCTCCAGGGGCTCGGGCGGCCGCAGGCGCATCGTGTACTCCAGGTTGTGCCGCCGGGCGGAGCGCACCTGCACCAGGGGGCGCCGCAGCTGCAGCATCCGGATCACATCGGCCCGCACCCGGGGGGCGGCGGTGGCGCTGAGGGCCACCAGCGGCACGCCGGGGCAGAGGCTGCGCAGCTGGCCCAGACGCCGGTAGTCAGGGCGGAAATCATGGCCCCAGGCGCTGATGCAATGGGCCTCGTCCACAGCCAGGGCCACCACCTGACCCGCCTCCAGCACGTCTTCGAGCAGCTGGCGGGTGGCCTCCACCTGCAGGCGCTCGGGCGCCAGATACAACAGCCGCAGACGGTTCTGGCGCAGCCGTTCCAGCAGGGCACGGCGCTCGGCGAATTCCAGCCCCCGATGCAGGCAGGCGGCGGCGATGCCCCGGGCCTGGAGCTGGCTCACCTGATCCTGCATCAGGGCCACCAGCGGTGAGATCACCAGCACCAACCCCTCACGCACCAGGGCCGGCAGCTGATAGCAGAGCGATTTACCGGCGCCGGTGGGCAGCACCGCCAGACAATCCCGCCCCGCCAGCAGGGCCTCGACCACCGGCCTCTGGCCCGGTCGGAATTCGTCCCAGCCGAAATGGCGTTTGAGGGCGGCGTCGAGTGGATCCGATGCCAACCTCACCCCAGCTGTGGCGTCTCCCGACCATAGCCCGCACCAGATATGGAGTGGGGCGCAGCACCAACAGGGACTGGCTCAGGGCAGCGCCGGGGGCTCCAGTTGGTCCGGGGCCTCCTCCACGATCTGCAGCCGCACCCGCTTGCCGCCGGAGAGCTCCCCCAGGGACACCCGCATGGTGGGGCCGCTGAGGGTCTGGAGCGCATTGAGCACATCGCGCAGATGGGGGGTGCTGCTGCCGCTCTCCACCCAGAGCCGCTCCTGCAGGCCGCCCAGCCGGCGCCAGCTGGTATGGAGCTTGAGCACGGCGCTCTCCACCTGCTGGGCCTGGTACACCGCATCCGAAAGGATGCCGAGGGCATCAAGACGCTGGGCCTCCTGAATCGCCTTGTCCAGGTCCAGATCCCCCTGCTGGAAGGCGCGCACCGCCAGACCCGATTCGCTGGTCTTGCTGAGCCAGCGGGCGGTCATGGTCACATCCTTGACCCGCTCCAGCTCCGGCTCCTCGCGCAGCACCCGGCGCAGATCCTCCTGCTGGCCCTCGGGCAGCTTGGCCAGCTCCTTGACCAGGGGGGCCACGGCGCGGGGGGGCAACAGGTTGTCGGCCGTGCGCTGGCGGATCTCCTCGGGCAGCAGCGGGCTGGTGGCGGCGGTGAACTCATCCGAGAGGCGCCGCACCTGCTTGCGGGTGATCTGCTGCCCCTCATTGGCGGCCTCACCGATCATCTGCTGCACCTCCGGTTCGGCCTGGGCCGTCTCCAGGAAGGCGCGCTTGGAGAACAGGTTGACGCTGTCCACCTCCAGCACCCCATCGCCGAGCATGCGGTCGGCCGATTCGGCCAGCTGGATCAAGGTGTAGGCGCGGGTCTTGCTGATCTCCCGCTCCCGCAACCACTGCAGAAAACCGGTGCCCCGGCCCTCGCCGCCGCGCTTCTCGCGATCGCGCACGGCCACCAAAATGCGTCCCCGCCAGATTTCGGTCTGCAGATCGAAGCGATCGCAGACGGCCCAGGCCTCCTCCAGCTGGGCCAGAAACTCCAAGTTGCTGATCGTGTCACTGTCGGGATCCGGCAGCTCGAGGTCGAGCACGGGCGCCTCGTTCTGGCTCATGGGGGCGACGCCGAAGGCGCCGGCAGCAGCAATGGGGCGATGCTGCCACGCGGGCTCCACCGATCCTGCGGCGACGAATCGTGACGCCCGGCCGATCGAGGCGCTTCAACGCAGGTAGGGTCGCAGCGAAAGCCACCCGATCCCTTTCCAGCAGCGATGGCCATCTCCCGCGGCGACAAAGTACGCATCAAGCGTCCCGAGTCCTACTGGTTCAACGAAGTCGGCACCGTGGCCACCGTTGACACATCCGGCATCCGGTATCCGGTGGTCGTGCGCT
>CAIKWV010000373.1 GCA_903831165.1 uncultured cyanobacterium | reverse complement strand
GGCTCGGATGTCGGTCCAGGTGGGAAGGGTGGCTTTCCCCAGAGCCGCAGCCTTCACATACTTCTGCCAGCGGGGCTGACCCATCTTGGTGTAGTAATGGGTGACTCGGTCGATATAGGCGTTGGGCTCATACAACCGGCAGAAGGCATTGACGTATTCGTTGGCAATATCGCGGATCGGACGACTGGGCACGAAGTTGAGCAGGTTGGTCTGATTGACGCCCTTGGCGTCGGCTTTTTCCTGGATCAACCGGCCTTCCTTCTCCAGGCGATGCCACAGCCCGGTGTTGGGCAGGGCCTGAAGCATGCCCATCATCGCGGCGGGGATGCCGGTGATGCTGACGAAGGTGACGATGCGATCGCCAGCCCCGGTCTGTTCACCGTCAAAACCGATGATGAAACCGGCCATCACGCGGATGCCGTAGGAGGTGATCCGATCGACCGAATCCACCAGGGAACTGCGGGTGTTCTGGTGTTTGCCGGCGATCGAGAGGCTGGCTTCGTCCGGGGTCTCAATCCCCAGGAAGACGCTGTCAAAACGGCATTCCGCCATCATCTCCATCAGCTCATCGTCAGCGGCCAGATCGACGGAAGCCTCGGTGGCGAAGCTGAAGGGATAGTTGCGCTCGATCTGCCATTGCTTGAGAGCTGGCAGCAATAACTTGGCGTTGCGTTTGTTGCCGATGAAATTGTCGTCGACCAGGAAGATCGAACGGCGCCAGCCCAGGTCGTAGAGGTATTGCAGTTCGGCGATCAGCTGCTCAGGATTTTTGGTGCGCGGTTTGCGGCCGTACAGCACGATGATGTCGCAGAATTCGCACTGGAACGGGCAGCCACGCGAGAACTGCACCGACATCGAGTCATAGGCGTCGAGCTCGAGCAGATCGAAGCGGGGGATCGGCGTACCGGTCACATCCGGTTTTTCACCATTGGAGCTGAACCGTCCGGAGCTCTCGCCTTTCTGGATCGCTTCGATGAACATCGGCAGGGTGATTTCACCCTCGTCCAGCACCTTGAAGTCGGCGAGTTGCAGCTCAGGGGCATCGGGGGTGGAGCTGGCGAAGGGGCCGCCCACGGCCACCGGCAGCCCCCGTTGCTTGGCCTTGCCGATCTGTGCGGCCATGTCGGCCTTCTGCACGATCATTCCGGAGATCACCACCAGCTGGGCCCAGGCCCATTCGGCTTCGGTCACCTCGCGCACATTGCGGTCGACCAGCTTCATCTCCCAGTCCTGGGGCATCAGCGCCGCCACGGTCACCAGGCCGAGGGGCGGCAGCAACACCTTGCGATTCACCAGCTCGAGGATTTTCTCGTAGCTCCAGAAGGTCTTGGGGAACTCCGGATAGATGAAGAGGGTGCGCATGCGGAGTGCTGACGGGGAGGGCGGAGGGGCTAGAGGGAGCAGACCCTCATCGCCGGCATGGCGGTTCGGGGGTGATGGCTTGAGACCAGCTCAACAGCGGCCCAGGCGAGGACACCGCTTCAAATGTCAGGCAACCTTAAATGGTTCCGGGCGTCGGCGTCGCGCCACTGGTCAGTGCCCCGTCAGTCCATTTGCGGCAGTTTGCGCCGCTGTGTACCGCCCTCTGCTTTGATGGCACCACGTTCTTCGCTGTTGCAGCCGTGGGTGTGGCGTTGTATCTGGCACTGGTCGCTGGTGGCCTCAGCGCCGCCTTCCTGTCTGCGGTGATCCTCAAGGGCGTCAAGTTGATCTGAGCCTCAGGCCCCCCCGCCTGATCAGTTCACTGAGCCCCAGAACCAGGCCTGTAGCCCCCATCAGGGCGAACGTGCCCTGCAGGCCCACCTTCATGCTCAGCAGGGCTGCCAGCAGCCCGCTGAGGCCGCCGCCGCCCAGAAAGGCGATCTGACCCAGGCCCGCCATGCGGCCCCGCAGCACCATGGGCGCCCCCACCTGGCCGATCAGGTTGGTGCCACTGAGCAGGCAGGCGGTTCCGGCGCCGATCAGGAAGGTCATGGCCAGGCTCATGGTCAATCCGTTGGACGCCGCCATGCCCAGCTGGGCCACAGCCGTCAACACCAGGCAGCTGCCCAGCAGCAGGCCAGGCCGCTCGCTGAGCGCCCTACTGTTCCGTTGCAACACCACCCCCCCGGCGATGCTGCCGGCCGCCAGCACGCTGGTGAACAGGCCGAGCGCCTGGGGGGACGGGCCCAGCATCCTGGCGGCGATCAGGGCGGCCAGGCCGGGGTGGAAGAAGCCCACCAGGCAGGCCAGGGCGGTGAACCGCAGCACATGCCGCAGGGTGGGGCCGCACTCCCGCCAGGCTGTCGCCAGGGAGGCCTGGGGCCCGCCGGCACTGCGCTGATCGGCCGCCCGGTTGGGCTGCAGTAACCACAGCACCGAGGCGATCGGCAGCAGATAGCTGGCCGCATCGATCGTCAGCGCCAGGGTCGGGCCACTCAGGGCCAGCAGCCAGCCCCCCAGGGGCGGGCCCACCAGCTTGCCGACGTTGAAGATCACCGAAAAGCTCGTCAGGTACGGGGCCAGTTGGGCCGGCTCGTCCACCAGCAGGGCGCAGTACTTGTTGCGCGCCGTCAGCTCATAGCTGCTGGAGATGCCCACCACCAGGGTGCTGAGCAGCAGCAGGCACACCTGGGCAGCTCCCGTCAGCAGCGGGATGGCCAGGGCACCGAGGCTGCCGCCGGCAAACAGGCCCCACTGGGCCCGGATCAGCACCTTCTCGCAGCCGATCCGATCGGTGATCACGCCGGCCGGGCCGCTGAACACCAGCGCCGGTAGGGCCAGGGCGGCGAAGTGCAGGGCCAGCAACAAGGGATTGCTGCTGCCATGCAGCAGGATCCAGCCCTTGGCGGTGATGCCGGCAAACGAGCCGGCGGTGCTCAGGCCCGAGGCCCACAGGAAGATGCTCCGTTGCTGGCGATGGCGCCAGCCGGTGGGAACCGTCGCACTCAACCGGCGGCCTGGCGCGCCTGCTGGGCGCTGTGCACCATGGCGGCGGCCCCGACCACATCGCCCTGGAGGTCGTAGGCATCGGCGCCGAGGATCCGCACGGGAACCATGGTGCCCGGGGCGGCACAGAGGCCCCCGATCCCCGGTTGCACGTGCACCTCGCCGTCGACATCGGGGGCGAAGCGGGCGCAGCGACCGAGCATGGCGCCGCTGCTGGGGTTCTCCTGCTCGATCAGCACATCGACGATGCGGCCGATCCAGGC
>CAIKWV010000372.1 GCA_903831165.1 uncultured cyanobacterium | reverse complement strand
TTGGCCACCGCCAGGCCGAGGTCGTTGTGGCCGTGCACCGAGATCACGGCCTGATCGATGTTGGGCACACTGCGGTTGATGCCGGCGATCAACTCGCCGAACTCGCTCGGGGTGGCGTAGCCCACCGTGTCGGGGATGTTGATCGTGGTGGCGCCGGCGGCGATGGCGGCCTCGATCACCTGGTGCATGTACTCCGGGTCGCTGCGGCCGGCGTCCTCGCAGGAAAACTCGACATCATCGACGAGGGAGCGGGCATAGGCGACCATCTCGCGGGTGATCTCGAGCACCTCGGCGCGGGATTTGCGCAGCTTGTGCTCCAGGTGGATGTCGCTGGTGGCGATGAAGGTGTGGATGCGGCGTCGGGCAGCCGGGGCCACCGCCTCGGCGCAGGCCTTGATGTCGCCCTTGGCCGCGCGGGCCAGACCGCAGATCACCGGGCCGTCCGGCGTGCCGACGCTGGCGGCGATGCGTTGAACGGCGTTGAAGTCACCGCTGCTGGCGAAGGGGAAACCGGCCTCGATGATGTCGACATTGAGGCGGGCCAGCTGCTGGGCGATGGCGAGCTTCTCGTCCAGGTTCAGGCTGGCGCCGGGCGACTGCTCGCCGTCGCGGAGCGTGGTGTCGAAGATCAGAACCCGGCCTGGATCGCGCGCCATGACAGAAGTCGGGGTAAAGCGGAGTGAGTATGAGTTAGCCCCATTCTAGGGGTTGATCTGCGGTCTGGGCTCCGGGGGCAACGCGTGCCGCTGGACCAGCAGGCTCCTAGGCCCGGCTGAACACCGGCTGCTGCTGGGCCTCACCCTTCTCCAGCCGGGGCCGCAGGCTGGCCAGATCGACGAAGCGATCGGCGGCGTTGCGCAGCTCCCGGGCCACCATGCCTTCGGTGCTGATCACGACGATCTGCAGCCCCCGGGCTCGCAGCACCTCCACCAGGCGATCGAGATCGCGGCTGCCGCTGAGCAGCCACACCTGATCGGTGCGCGGTGCCACCGTCAACAGATCAATGGCGATCTCCACGTCCAGGTTGGCCCGGGTGTACTGGCGCTGCTCCGACTCCCCGCCACCACTATTGCCGTGGCTACCGCCCCCCAGTTCCCGCAGCGGCCTGGTGCGCACGGTGTAGCCCAGGCTGGTGAGGGCATCGCGGAACGGTCGCTGGTCGGAGGGGTCCTTGAGGCCCGCGTACCAGAAGGCACTGCAGAGCTCCAGCTGTTCGCCCTCGCCGGCCAGCTCGAGCAGGTGGCGGGGATCGAAGAACCAACCGACCTTTTGCTGGGCGTAAAACATGCTGTGGCCGTCGACCGCCAGGACCCGGCGCATGGTGGTATTCCCCGATTCCAGTTCTGTTGGCAGCCTAGAAGCTGCGTCTAGACTGCAAACTTCGAGGGAAGGGAATGGCGGCAGGCGATCTGGCCCTCGTGCTCCACGCACACCTTCCTTATGTGCGCTCTGGGGAAGCGGGCTCGCTGGAGGAGGACTGGTACTTCCAGGCCCTGCAGGAGTGTTATCTGCCCCTGCTGGAAATGCTGGAGGCCGCCGCCGCCGATCCGCGCCAGCGGCCGCGGCTGACCATGGGGCTCTCGCCCACCCTGCTGTCGCTGCTCAGCGACCGGGAGCTGAATGCCCGCTTCGTGCCCTGGCTGGAGCTGCGGCTGGCCCTGATCGCCGACGCCCCGAAGGAACTGGCCGGAGCCGCCCTGGATCTGGAGCTGCGCCTGGTGGAGATCCGCCAGCAGTTCCTCAACTGTGGCGGCCGGCTGCTGAGCCGCTTCCGCCGCCTCCAGCAGGACGGGGTGCTCGATCTGATCACCTGCGGCGCCACCCACGGCTACCTGCCGCTGCTGCGCGATTCGCCCGAGTCGGTGCGAGCCCAGCTGCTCACCGCCGTGCGCGAACACCAGCGGCTGCTGGGGGAGCGGCCGCTGGGCATCTGGCTGCCGGAATGCGCCTACTACGAAGGGCTCGATCAGCAGCTCGCCAACTGCGGCCTGCGCTACACCCTGCTCGACGGCCATGGCCTGCTGCACGCCATGCCGCGGCCGCGCTACGGCGTCTATGCGCCGGTCTGCTCGCCGGCGGGGGTGGCTTTCTTTGCCCGCGACAGCGAATCGACCCTGCCGGTCTGGAGCGCCAGCCAGGGCTACCCCGGTGATGGCGCCTATCGGGAGTTCCACCGCGATCTGGGCTGGGATCTGAGCGAAGAACGCCTCGAAGCGCTGGGCATCCGCAGCCGCCGGCCCCTGGGCCTGAAGCTGCACCGGGTCACCGCCCAGGGCTGTCCCCTGGACGCCAAACAGCCCTACGAACCGGAGCAGGCCCGGGAACGCCTCGGCCAGCACGCCGCCGACTACCTGCAGGGTCGCCGGCGCCAGCTGGAGGCCCTCTCCAAGACGATCGATCGGCCGCCGCTGCTGGTGGCCCCCTTCGATGCCGAGCTGTTCGGCCACTGGTGGTTTGAAGGGCCCCAGTTCCTGGGCGAGCTGTTCCGGCTGGGCCCCCAGTCGGGGGTGAACTTCACCCACCTGC
>CAIKWV010000371.1 GCA_903831165.1 uncultured cyanobacterium | reverse complement strand
GGGGCGGCGCGTGGCCAAAGCCTGTCACAACGGCCGGGAAACTGGCGAGGGCAGGCGGGGCAGGCATGAACCTGCGGGCGCTGCATCACGGCGGAAGCGGCCGATGACAACGCTGAGGGCGAGGCCGATGGGGACCAGCAATCAAGGCTGAAGAGCGAGCAAAAGCCGGGTTCAAGCCTTGGCGTAGGGCACCAACACCTCGGCCAGCATCGGGAAATGGCGCCGGTTCAGCGTCACCAAAGTGGCGCCGGCCGCTTCGGCACAGGCGGCGATCAGGGCATCCGCCAGGCCCGTGCCGTGGCTGGGTCCGTACTGCCGGCGCCAGAGCCCGGCGCACTGGGCCGACTGGCGATCGAGGTCCAGCACGTCGAAGGCCGATACAAAAGCATCCAGCCGCTGCCGTTCTTGGCCGTCGCGAACGCCGGCATACAGCTCCGCGATCGTGATCACCGAGGTCGCCAGGGGCTGCTCCGTGCCCTCCAGGAAGGCCACGGCCTGGGGCTGATCGCGCAGATAGTCGATCAGCACATCGGTGTCGACCACCAGCAGCTGCGGGCCCGATCGGCTGGTCATGGCTGCAGAGCCACCGGTGAACGATCCAGTTCGCCGCGCAAAGCAGACCAATCCGGGAGATCGGTGCGCTCGGCCCAGAGCCCGCGAGCTTGGCGCAACCGGGCCAGGCGCCCCTGGGGCTGCTGCTGCTGAAGGAAGGCGTCGATCGCCTCGCGGATCAGGGCACTCTGGCTGCGGCCGCTGCGCAGGGCCAGGGCCTGCAATCCCTGGCGCTCCGCCTCAGAGAGATAGATCTGGGTGCGCAGCATCGCACCGGCAGACGGTGATGACGACGGGGCTGAAGAAACGGAAGACGACATGACGAGTGATTCGCCCGCTGAGTCGGCCGGTTGAACGGGCTACCTGGTGTATACACCATACAGCGCCCATCCCGATCCTCACCCCACCCAGCGCACTCCTTCGCCGTAGCCCAGCAGGGTGCGATCGGCCGTGATCAGGCTCAGCCGCTCCTGGGCGGCCTGGGCCACCAGCAGGCGATCAAACGGATACCGGTGGATCCAGGGGAGGTGCTGCACCGCGAGCACATGATCGACCTGGATCGGCAGTTCCTGGAATCCGTCCTGCAGCAACCCCATCCGCAGGGCGAGGGGGTTCACATTGAAGTCGCCGCGACCGAGGGAGGCCTTGATCGCCACCTCCCAGAGGCTCACCACGCTGAAGAGCGGAGGCGGTTCGGCACTCTCCAGCGGGATGCGAGCTGCCGCAGGAAGTTGCTCCGGCATGGAGGCCCACCAGAGCAGCAGGTGGGTATCCACCAGCAGGCCCACAGATTCAGCTGCCATAGAACATCTCCTCGATGTCGTCCTTGAAATCGTCCTTGAGATCGGCCGTGAGGATGGCCTGCCCTCTCAGGAAGCCGCCCCGGCGCGGCGCAAGCTGGGTCTCAAGTGGCACCAGCCGCACCAGAGGCTTGCCGGCGCGGGCGATCACCACCTCCTCGCCGGCCAGGGCCTGGTCGACGTAGCGGGAGAGGTGGGTCTTGGCGTCGTGGAGGTTGACCTGCATGAACGCACGCCGTCAATGGACTTAGTCGAGGTTAGCGGCTAAGTCCGGCAGCACTTGCGGATCAGGGGCTGATCAACGGAATGATCTGGCGGCCATGGCGGCGGTAGATGTGGAAATCGCTGTCGGTCGTGAGCAACAGCGGCGCATCGGTGATCTCCGAGAGGCGAATCAGGGCCGCATCGGCGAGCGAGGTCGGCACAGTCTCATAGCGCCTGAACAGGCTGCTGACGGCGCCGATCTGCTCCTGCAGGGCACAGGGAAGTTGCACGACACCCCGCTCGATGAACTGCAGGGCCAGCGCCGGATCAAAGCCGGAGCGCGCCAGCAGGAAGCAGGTTTCGGCCACCACAGCTTCACAGCTGAGGAATGGAGGCGGTAGGCGGCGGAACTGCTCCAGCGCCCAGCGGTGATGGGTGTCGTTGCGACTGAGCAGGGCCACCCAGGGACCGGTGTCCAGCAGCACCGTCATGGTCAACGCTCCCCGAACCTGTCCAGGTGTGCAGGATTGCTGGAGAGGTCGGGAGGTCCGCCTTCGCAGCAACCCACCAGATCGGCTACCCGATCGAAGGCCGAGGGGGCCGGCTGGGACTCCATGGCGTCAGCGGACTGCAGAAACGCCTTCAAGGCCCGGCGCATCAGCTCCGATTTGCTCAGTTGGCTGCGCTGGGCCTGCGCAGCCAACTCGGCAGCGAGGGCATCAGGGAGCTTGAGCGAGATCAGGGCCATCGCCAGACCTGCAGATTGCTTGATCTTAATACCGATTGCCAGGAGGTAGTACGAGCCGTGAATGCCCTGGTGGGCCATGGCCGTTTCACCCTCCCCCCACTGGCGTGCCGTGCATGCGCAGGCCCGTTGTGTGTACCCGCGACTCCGATCAGGCCCTGACCACGGCGAAGGCGGTGCTGGCCTGGGTGGAGCAGCTGGATCAGCCGCACGGCTGAAACCTCGGGTCAGGGTCGATCACCAACCTGATTCTTGATGCCCATCAGCTGGCGATCTAAGAACAACTCAGCTGGTTTGATGCCTGATCGCCGAGGCCGCGATCCGCAGCCGTTGCACCGTTCTCGACATCGTTCTCGACTCGGAAGATTGCGGCCACGGGCGCAGGATCGCCGGTCTGGACGGGGTCAATCCCCTGAGGAGTTGAGACAAAGCCAAAAGGGCGGACGCGATTCAGCAACGGGCGCCTTGACCAACGACCTGATCCAGAGAGCGGCTTCGATCCGGATCGGAGGCCTGCCTGGGCTGCAGCGAGGCGTCCGATTGATAATGGTGATGTTGACGATGCTGGGCGCGGGGTGCGCCGCCCATGAACGACCCCGCTGCCATGGCATGCAATGGCGTCATCCAGGTCGACAACCTCCCGGAAGCTCTGCGGGAGCAATTACTGCCGGCCCTGGAGACCCTGGTGCAGCAGGTGGAACCGGAAGGCCTCTGGCTGTTCGGCAGCTGGGCACGGGGTACGGCCAGCCGGCGGTCGGATGTGGATCTTCTGGTGATGGGCCTTGAGCACTGCCGTG
>CAIKWV010000370.1 GCA_903831165.1 uncultured cyanobacterium | reverse complement strand
CCAGGCTCCTATCAGGTCACTGAGTGATCCCCGATGGTGGTTCAGCGATGCCATCCGACAGATCCAATGCAGGGCACGGAGCCAGTTCCGGACAAGGGTCAGGACGGCATCGGTAGAACCTTGGCCATGGTCACAGTTCCGTCATCACGCCGGCGCCAACTGCATCCCGTTGCTCACCTGCCAGCTGCAGCAAGGACTGATCGCCCATGGCGAGCACCTCACCAGCCGCTGCCAGGGCTGGACGGACGACATAGTGAGGCAACGGGGCTGGGCGCCTGAGGTGGCCTGAGCGCCATCCCCAATGCCCAGTAGCAGCAGCAGTAACCGGCCGCCGCTGTCGCCCCAGGAGGCCTGGCTTAGCGACGGCCGCCAGGTGCTCCACTTCCGGCCAAGCCGCTGGGACCGCTGGAGTCAGCAGCTGGAAGTGACGGTGGGCGAGCTGCTGCCGGATCAGCCGGTGCCGCTGCTCAAAAGGCGGCTGGAGCTCAGCAGGGAGGAGGCCCTCAAGCTCTGGGTTGAGAAAAGGCAACAGGGCTGGCAGACGACAGCTCCGCAATGGCAGCCTCCGCCCATTCCGTCAGGTTGAAGCAGCTCTCTGCTCAGCAGAAGCGGTGCTGTCCGCTGGCTTGCCTTGCTTAGTGGCGATGGCGGTGATGGGCGTCACTGACGTGCGGATGGGCGTGCTCCAGCTCCCCGTGGCGATGCTCATGGGCATGCCAGAAGGGCTGATCGCTGGCGGCCCCTTCGACATCCTCCGGAGAATGGCGGTGTTCGTGATGGGCATCGCTACCGATCGGTTCATGGCGATGGCGATGGGCATGGCGCAGTGCCTCATGGCGATGCCAGTGGCTGTGCTGCTCCCGCAACAGCAGCACGACGCCTGCGGCCATCAGACCGCCGGCCACCATGAGCTGCGGGGTGACGGCCTCCCGCAACACGAGGAGAGAGAACATGGCCCCGACGAAGGGTGCGGTGGAAAACAGCACGGCCTCACGGGCGGCTCCAAGATCGCGTAGGGCCAGCAGATCGAGCCAGATCGAAATGCCGTAGCCCAGGGCGCCGATGCCCAGCAGTGCCAGGGTGACCGTCACGGGCGGAAAGGGATGTCCCAGCATGAGAGCCAGGACAAGCATCGGCAGTGACGCCCCCGCCGCCTTGGCAGAGGCGATCTGGATCGGATCGCGAAGACTCAGGCGCTGGCTGAGGTTGTTGTCGATGCCCCAGGCCAGCGTGGCCAGAGCGATCAGGGAGGTTCCGGCTCCATTGGCGCCGCTAAGGGTTCCCTGCGAGAGCAACCCCGCCCCGGCGATGGTGAACAACGCCGAAAGCAGACCCACCCGGCCGACGTGTTCTCGGCCCAGCAGTACAGCGATCGCCAGGGTGAACACCGCCTCAAGGTTCAGCAGCAAAGAACTGGAGGCGGCTGGCATCCGGCCCAGACCGAGGACCAGGGCCACCGGACCCACCACGCCCCCCAGCAGGATGAGGGTTGCCAGCGCCGGCCAGTCCTGCCGCTGCAATGGGGTTTCGGCTCCTTTCCCCCGCACCACGCGCACCACCAACAGGGCCAGAGTGGCGCCGCCATAGAGCAGGCCGGCGATGCTCAGGGCCGAACCGGATCCGGTGATCGTGCTGATCAGGGGGGCGCTGCAGCCGAACAGCACGGCGGCCCCAAAGCCCGCCAGCTGGCCTCGTCGTTGCGAGTTCATGGGGATGGCGTCATCACTTCACGATGCTTCAGCCCAGCATCGCTGCCAGCTCCCGCCCGAACTCTTCATGGGCGCCCAGCCGACCGCTCAGATGCAGAACCCGATCGGCGACGGCGGCGAGGGCTTGCATCTCCGCCAGCGACTTGGGCGGCGACTGATCGGCGATCACCACTGTCAACGGCTTCTGGAGGCCCTTTGCCGCCGCAAGCCAGCCGTCGGGATTGTCGTAGGGATCCAGTCCCCCCGTCACGAAGGCAGCGCTGGCGAAACGTGCCCCTGATTGGCGTGCAATGGCCTGCCTCGCGGCGATTCCCTCCGGCGTCAACCCGGGGCCGGCCACATCCACATGGCGACGGCTCATCCAGCCGAGCACCGAGCGGCTGGTGTTGAAGCCGTAGAGCACGGGGCCGAGCAGCGGCGCCTCCACCAAAGCGCGGATCAGCGGGAAGGCCCGGCTGCGCCGCTGGGCCATCTTCGGGAAGGGGCCGCGCCAGGTGGGAGCCACCAGCACCCACTCCCGGAACTCCAGGCCGTGAAGCTGGGCGGCGAGCAGGGCGATACCGGCGGCATGACCGGCGGCGATCAGGCCGCAGTCGGCGGGACAGCAATCGCGCCGGAAGTCGGCCAGGAATCTGGTGAGGAGATCGGCGCTGTAAGGCATCCGGGGCCGATCACTTTCCCCGAAGCCGGGCCAGTCGAGGCTG
>CAIKWV010000369.1 GCA_903831165.1 uncultured cyanobacterium | reverse complement strand
TGTTCGCACAGGAACACGCCGATCGGCTCGCCAAGACAGAATGGAATAACGAGGAGTAACAGCGTTTCGCAGCAACCCAGCGGAAAGGAATCAGAAGCGCCACAGGTGAAACTCACCCTTGATCCAGACCATTGGCAAACAAGAGATCACGGCAAACTAACAACTACCACCAACGCCAGAAATAGCTCGAGCTACCATCAGTTACGGGCACCGGAGACAGCGGAATGCCCGAGGAAGGATTGAAGGTGGCTCAACAGGTCATCAATCACCCGCCGGGGATCAAAACCACGCATCCCAAATCAGTCAAACACCTAAAATGATCGACGCAATTGAAAACGGAAGAAAGGCTGCGTCGCCAAAACAGAATACCCATCAGTGCTGGATGACATGACGAATCACCCCAATACCGATCAACAGAGCCATACAGGTGTTCCAGATATAAGCCTTACGACGCGAGATCGCACGCAGCCAGGAAGGTAGTTGGTTGTGGTGATTCTCCAGGACCCAGCTGGACACAACAAGAATGACCAGGGGCAAACCCAGTGCCAACAGGAGCTCCAAGAGCGTCACGCGACCAGGGCTGTTCAACCAGGTAAGAACTCCAGAGCTACGCCGTTGTTGCAGTAGCGCTTCCCAGTGGGCCTGGGTCCATCGTTAAAGACGTGACCCTGATGGCCCCCACAGCGGCGGCAATGGTATTCGCTGCGCGGCACAATCAGCTTGAAATCGACCTTGGTCACGACGGCATTACTGAGAGGCTGCCAAAAGCTGGGCCAACCGGTGCCGCTGTCAAATTTGGCCTTGGAACTGAACAGAGGCAGCTTGCAGCCAGCACAAACAAAGGTGCCGTAGCGGTGTTCTTGGTTCAAGGGGCTGGAGAAGGGACGCTCGGTGCCTTCCCGGCGCAGCACGGCAAAAGCGGCTGGTCTCAGGCGCTTTTTCCAATCGGCTTCACTGAAGTCCCAAGCTGGATCGAGAGCCTTGGTGGCGGCCTTTGCCTGTTGTGCGTTCAGGAAAGGGAGCACGACCACCAATGGGGCGCTGAGTCGTTGAAGCAACTGAAGGATCACAGTGCGTCGGGAATGGAGCGACATCGTCGGTTCAGTTCACCCAGCCGGCGCTGAGCACCACGGCCAGTCCCATAAAAATCGACAGAAGCGTCCAGCTGATGCGGTTGAGCGTGTTTTCGGCACTGCGGGCGCTCGTGAACATGGAGCCACCGCTGGAAGCCAAACCACCCATGCCGTCGCCCTTGGGGCTGTGCAGCAGGACACTGATGATCATCAGGATGCCGCTGAGCATCCAGATCACAGAAAGAGTTGACTTCAACATCAATGACATCCAACACCAGATGTCCAGATTCTAACCTGCGACAGAAGAGCGAGCTAAGCCCAGCGCCGAAAGCCATCCAGCATCGCGCTGACCAAGTGTGCCTAGCTGCTTTCCGGTCCCCATTGTTGATGAAGACAGATCAGAGAGGGAAACAAAGCAGAGGCATGATCCAGCTCGGCACGAACTGCATCAAGGCGCCGCTGATGCTGGATCGAGGGCTGACCGTTGGCCACGTCGGTCATGATACTGAAGGTTTCCAGAGCAAGAGCCAAAAGAGGGAAAGCAGCGAGCTCACGGACATGATGAACAACATGATGCCGTAGATCCGGCGACAGAAAGGATCCGATCTGCTCAGGCAAGGATTGCGAAGACGCTCCCAATCCACAGGCTGCAAAATCTTCGCCACGCAGCGACCAATCCGCCGAAACAGCGGCAGCGATCTTCTCAACCACCGCCACACCATCTGCCAGCAGCTCGTCACAACCAACAACGACACGCGTCATACCCCGCGTCCCAGACTCTGACACAAGCTGTAGCGAAGCCACAGAAGGTGGCAAAACCAGTCTTAAGTGGATAAATCGCCTGAAGCGCAAGAGCGACCTCCCTGGGCTCCCTATAAATAATCACAGGCAGAACGTGGCTGCAAACTCGCAAAAGCATGGACTCCCAAAAGCGCAGAAATCTGCAGAGGCGAGGATCTTTGAAACCAGCAGAGAAGCATCAGCAAATTCCTGAGCAGGGAGTTCCTCTGCACGCTTGTTGCAGCTCCTCTACCGAATCAACAGCCAGAAGATTCCAGTCCAATGGCATAACACAAGACCAATCACTATGGAGTGCCCACAACAGAAGATCGTTGATCTCGCAAATCATACGAGATTCAAAAAACCTTTTGGCATAAGTCGAGTGGGGTTCCATCTGGGTCAGGGGCGCCGTCCCTCCCGCCAGGGTCAGACAGCCCGCCAAAGCCGAATTACCAGAGTGATGCATGCCAAGAACAAACAATCAGGGGCGATCGAAGGAAGAAGCAGGGGGAGCGGGTAATGCTGACAGAGCCGAGGATGGCGCGGGAGGCCGACATCGATCCAATGCCGTAGGCCAAATCACTTCACAAAGTCGGTGAAGAAGGATCTGGGCTTCTTGCCATTCACCCAGCAGCGTGGCAGGACGGGCGCGGAGTGCGATGGCACTGTAGAAGTCAAGACGCTCCGGGCTGGCCACTCCCCAACCGGTCTTGACGAAAACAACCTCATAAGGATGGAGAGTACTGCCGAAATAAGAACCAGGACTTACAGGGTGGCCGAAGTCCGATGCAGGGTTTGGATCACAATGAGCTTGGCGGTAATCAATCCAATTGTATGGTGGAAGGAAGCATCTCAGGTTCCAGCCGCTAGCCTTGACCTCCTGGCTGATACGGATCTCGCGCTGGACAATAACAGTGTCCTTATCGAGTCCATCACAGGCCTCCCAGACCCCCTTACCTGCCAGATACCGAAAACACTCCTGCGTCATCGCATAGGCATAGCTTTGCACATGAGAATAAGGAGGAGGATGGTCAAACGCATCGCGGTAGAGAGCATGATATTTCATAGACCCACTCATGACGTTGATTGTCGCTCCGCAGAGATGCGTATCACCCTGCAAGGAATCAGTGAACAGGCTCGACCAGTCACCATGATAGTAAGGGGGCAGAAAAGGTCCGCGCACTGAAGCATTGAGAAAAATAATGAAGTCATAGCGACTGAGATCCATACCGCCAATCACAGCCTGGGCAACGGAGCCAAAGTCGTGACCGTAGTTATCCCCGCGTACAACCCGGATATTCTCTCGCACAGGAATCTCTAAGTCCGAATCGCCAGCAAGTAGCACAAAGAAGTCAAGATCGACACGATAGCCAACCAACAAGAAGAAAATGAGGTTATCTCGATAGATGACATCACGTTCGTACATTTGAAAAACAACACAAGTCCTATTGCCCGTCAACATCGGCTCTATGGAAACCCGCGGAGTAGCGATGGCGACTGCCGGATCAAGTGAGCCAGTCTCATAGCTGATGATGGGCATTGACATCAGGAGTGGCTCAAGAACCGCTTCAATCACCCCAACCTGGTCATCATTAAAAGGGAGCTCATGCGCGATCGCGAGTAAGCCTGCGGCGTAGGCTTCAGCAGTCATCTCATCAGGCAACTGAATCTCACCCTCCAGAATCTGCTGGATATAGGTATGCAGTATGTGGGGGTGAAAGACATCAAAAAAAGGAGCTTGCAGCAGGGTCGCCTCCATCACGGCGCGGGGCAACTGAGTGGCTGAAATAGTGGCGCCATGGCGCCGGGTCTGGGCCTGCAGGACGGGCAGATGACCGATCCGTCCCGGGAAAGCCGTAAAGGCGCGAATCCAATAGTCAAAGTCAAAGCAGGTCTTAAGTGAGAGCTCAAAGGGACCCAGCATCACTCCCAGGCTGCGGCGCCAAAAAACCGTGGGCTGACAGAGAAAGCAATAATCGCGGAAACCTTCCAGTCCGACCTCGGGAGGGCGAGTGGGATAGAGATCCAGAACCACACCTTCGGCATCAATATGCTGACCTTCTCCATAAACTAACAACCACTCTGGATGGAGCTCCAAAGCATCAACCGCGCGACTGGCAGCTTCGGGGAGATAACGATCATCCGCATTCAACCAACCAATCACCGTGCCCCTAGCCAGCGCGAAGGCTCTGTTCAGTGCCTCAGGTGGACCACTGTCGGGCTCACAAACCAGCCGTAGGCGGCGATCCAGCGCAGCCCTCTGTTGCAACAGTTCGACAGATCCATCCGTGGAGCCTCCATCGGCCACAATCAACTCCAGCACCGCGGGATCGACTAAAACACTATCAACCGCTTCCAGAAGGAAGACACCAGGATTGAGACAAGGCATCAACACCGAAACACTCGCTTTCGGGTGAGAGGGGTTTATGGTTCCTGGAAGTTTCATTGGTAGAGACGGGTCCTGTCCTCAGAGGCGCCAACGACAGCGAAGCCCTCAGACATGGAGGGAGCGACGCATTAGCTCCAGAATCATGGCGAACTGGTTTCGGTCAAACCCGGCGTTCAACCGACTGTTAAGAAATAAAAGTCGACATTCATGCTCAAGTCTGGCAAGGCGCTCTTCAGATGCGTTACGCAAGTGGCAAGCCTTCTGATGCTCCTGGAAAAAGTGGCTTAGTTCTTCCTGCAGCTGCCTCTGCTGTAGCAAGCTGAAATCTCGCTGATCTTCTACCTCCCGCAAGAGAGATTCAGCCGTGTCAGCCCGTTGGCCTTCGATCTCCCTTGCCAGGCACGATTGCTCCAACTCCAGCTGCAAACTCTCCAGACGCTCACGGGCCAACTTGAGATCCTGCTCAGCGTTCTGATTCAGGCACTCCTGCTCAGCGAGGCGCTCCTGCAAGGCAACATGGTGGCGCATGGCCTTCTGATGCTCGTGGAAGGAATGACTGAGTTCCTGCTGCAGTTGCTTCTGCTGCTGAAAGATGAGCTCATGTTCCGCGTTGAGCTCACGCAGCTGAGATTCTGCATCATCCGCCCGCTGCGCTTGGGCCTCCCTTGCCAACTCCATTAGCCCAAACTCCGTCTGAGCCGTCTCCAGGCTAGTGAGCGTTTGCTGAAGCTCCTCTTCAGCCTTGAACTTAAGACCCTCCAGAGTCATACAACTGAACCGTAATGCCGCCAACTCGTCGTGCATCTCTGTCGAGCGACGCAACTGGTCATGGCGATTGTTGAGCCACTCCCGAAGCAACAATTCAGCCAAAGGCAACCCGCATGGGATGGGGGTAGCACGCGCAAACTCTGGGTCCCGACCCAACAGCTCCGCATACCCCTCGAGATCGGCATACAGCTGACTCAGATCACTGCGCTGAGCCAGATAGTGGGAGACAACCTGAGGCAGGAGCGGGGGAACAGGAGGCTCCAGAGCCATGTCGTCGGTGCTGGGCGGGTGATACGGATCAGTCGCAGAGATGCCGTGGTCCTGCAAATGATGCGACAAGAGAGCAAGAGCTGAGGAATCCAGTCGCGATAAGTTGAGCAACAGGCACTGATCCGGGCGTTGCCGACACAGTTCCAACATCCGCAGACAGCCGACACGCCAGCGCTCCAGCGTCGCCTGGATGTCCAACTCGCCGCAATGGGACAGCAGCGTGGCAAGGCAAGCCGCGGGTTCCTCATAACCGAGCAGAAGCAGGGTATGCTCGTCAAAGTCGGAGCTGGCCAGCGTTTCGATGGAGATGGATGCCCTGTTACCCAGGCGCTTGGCCAAAGGATCGGGCCATTGACCCAAGGCTGTCGTGACCAGTAGGCAAGCAGAAGTCTCCAGCGATGGACCGGCGCTTGTCGGGCTGGCTTCCCAGCTGGCGGATTCAGGAGCCATGAGGATTGTCGTGGTCGCCCGGCAAAGGTTGCAGAGGCTGACCAGCTATCGGTGTTGGCGAACAGCTTAGGAAGAGAGCTTCATCCCGCAGTGCGGCTGCGGGAAGATGACACACCAGCCAACCGGATCCAGGATCGTAAAAGGGGTTTCTGGGATGACTGCCACCGGTAGTCGCAAGTCAACCCTGTCTCCATGAACGGGACTGACCAACGCATGACAGCACGTGGGACGTCAATACTCTGAGCTTAGCTGACGCCAAAGAACAACGGGGAAATAGGCACATCATCGGTGCATCGACCAGTCAAAGGCGCCTTACTAAATGAGTCAACTATATCCACAACAGCAATCGGTTGTATTATCTGAACCGCACGAGCAGGGTACTGGGGAGCGGAGTCACTCACGAGGAGCAAAGACGACGACACAGGAGCAAAGGGCAACCTGTGTCAGGTAGAACATGCAAAATTGACGGATAATTGCATTAAGCCATCCAGTTTTTTTTTTTGCAAAATGGAGGCCGGCTACGGGGCAGAATCGGAAGCAGGGCCATGGTGCTGGTGGGGAAAGAACAAAACAAATAACAAAAAGTCATGCCGATAGAACCACCACAGATCACAAGCACCAACGGAGGCCCCCGGGGGGAAGGTTCACAAGCACTCTGCCTGGAATAGGACCGTTCTGAGGAGCAAAGCTACTAGCCGGTCAGCCGTAGCAAGCCTCTGCCTGCAATCCAGGAAACTTTGATACGACAGTTGGGGTAGACTGTACAAGAGGGGGTGGAGCCATCGGTTGGAGAACTCAGAAACAGAGAGTTACAAAGATCAAAACACCATTGTCGTGGTCGTCTGCAATTACGACTTCAACGACAATGCCTGCAAACTAAAAGAATTTTTCGCCAGGGCGTTTCCCACCATCCTGATTGACGCCTCGTCGCCTTCTCCACCCAAAGACGTGGACTTGATCATCGCAAATGAAGGCTATCGAGGT
>CAIKWV010000368.1 GCA_903831165.1 uncultured cyanobacterium | reverse complement strand
GGCAGCGCCTGGGCCTGGGGGCTGTCCATCAGTTCATCGGTGCGGCGGCACCAGACGTAGATGGCCCAGATCGCCCGCCGCTTGGCCGGCGGCAGCAGCAGGGTGCCCAGGTAAAACGTCTTGGCCCACTGGGCCGTTTCCTGCCGGCAGGCCTCATAGGCCCGTTCCAGGCCGGCCGGAGCCGGAGAATCGGCAGCAGGCAACGGAGTGGCCACGTTCACGCCGCCGCCAGGCTGCGCTCGATCGCGGCAGCGCACTGCTTGCCGCTGAGCACGGCCCCCTCCATCGAGGCGAGATAGCGCTGCATCGTGAAGCAACCGGCCAAAAAGAAGTTGGCGATCGGGGAGGCCTGATCGGGACGCAGCTGCTGGCAACCGGGCACGGTCTTGTAGACGGACTGGGGGGTCTTGACCACGATCGACTTGCGCAGCTGGGCCGGATTCTCGTCGCCGAAGTGCATCGGGAACAGGCGCTTGAGCTCCTCGAGCGTGGCGGCAACGATCTCGGCATCGGGGCGACCGATCCAGTCCTTGGCGGGGGCAAAGACCAGCTCCAGCATCGAGCGCTCGGGATCCTCGTATTCGCGGCAGGTGTTGCTCATGTCGGCGTAGACGCTGAGCAGATCACTGCGGCTGAACAGCAGATGGTCGATCTCGGTGAGCTTGCGATCGAACCAGAGATGGATGTTGATCACCGGCACCCCCTTGAGGCCCTCCAGCTTGCTGAAGTAGGGCAACTCCTTCCACGGTTCGGGCAGCAGCAGCTTCAGCGGATCCACCGGCATGGCGCTCACATAAGCGTCGGCCACCACCTCCTGAGGCTCCTGCCCCTTGATGCCGGCGATGCGGAAACCGGCCACCGTGCCGTCGGCGGCAAGCCGGATCTCACGCAGGGGCGTGTTGAGATGCACCTCACCGCCGCGGGCGCGCACATAGGCAACGATCGGCTCACACAGGCGCTCGGGTGGGTTGCCATCGAGGAAGGCCATGCGCGAACCGTCGCTTTCCTGCAGGAAGCGGTTGAGGGCGGTGAGCACGACGGTGCTGGAGATTTCCTCGGGGTTGATGAAGTTGAGCGCCTTGCTCATGGGCAGGAAGACCTCATCGTTGACGCGCTCAGGAATGTTGTGCAGCTGCAGCCATTCGGTCCACGAATACTGGTCGCATTCCTCCACATAGCTCTGGCCCCTCAGAATTGCCGGCACCAGGCCGATACCGAAGGCGATCTTTTCGGGCCAGGTGAGCATGTCGTTGTTGCCCAGGATCGCCGCCAGACCGTTGAGCGGCGCCGGCAGATCAGGGAAATCGAAACGGCTGTAGGTGCCCGGCACCTCCTTCTGGTTGAAGATCATCGAGTGGCTTTTCCACTGCAAGCGATCTTCGATGTCCAGCTCCTTGAACAGCTGGCGCATGTTGCGATAGGCGCCAAAGAAGATGTGCAGTCCCGTTTCGTACCAGTCCCCGTCTTCGTCCTGCCAGGCCGCCACCTTGCCGCCGAGCACGTCCCGGGCTTCGTACACCACCGGGGTGTGGCCGGCGTCGCAGAGGTACTTGGCGCAGGACAGGCCAGCCAGGCCGGCCCCGGCAATGGCGACGCGCATGACGACCCCGGACAACAAATCTGGTCGCAACCTTAAAGGTCTCACCGGCCAGCAGGGAGCCGGGGCAGCCGCGCACCCGAGGCCCACCACCCCGTCCACGGCCGATCGGGTCCAGCCCGATACGGTGCCGCCGGCCCAGCGGGCAGCCGGGATCGCCGGGCCGGCCTGGGGCCAGGGCCATCGGCCGGAGCAGGTCCCAGGCGCCACCGGATACAGGGCGCGTCCCGCCTGCATCCCCGCCCATCCAGCCGGCGCCGGCAACGCTCACGCCGGTTCAAGCTTGTGGTCCGGGGGATCGGGGACAAACCGACCCACCACCGCCCGCAGCCGGGGTTCCTAAAGTCAATGCCATGCAGCCGGCCCCAGGGTCGCTGCCCTGGAGCCCGACCCACCCGCGTTGCCCGCGCCCTTCCGATGGCCGACACCCTGCTGAAGTCCACCACCCGGCACATCCGGATCTTCACCGCCCGGGTGGACAACGGCGATCTGCTGCCCGATGACGACCAGCTCACCCTCGACATCGACCCGGACAACGAGTTCCTCTGGGACGAGGCGAGCCTGGAGAAGGTGCGCGAGGGCTTCCGCCAGCAGGTGGCGGCCCACGCCGGCGCCGACCTCAATGACTACATCCTGCGGCGGATCGGCTCCGAGCTGGAAGGTCTGATCCGCACCCTGCTGCAGGCCGGCGAGCTGCGCTACAACCCCGGCGCCCGGGTGCTGAATTACTCCATGGGCCTGCCCCGCAGCAGCGAAAACCTGTGAGCCGCACGCCGCGCCAGCGCCCCCCCTCCGAGGACTCCTGGGGGCGATCCTCAGGTCGTTCCGGCGAACGCCCGGAAACCCCCTACGACCCGCGCAACGAGAGCCGCAGCGACAGCCGCTACGAACGCGACAGCCCCCGCAGCCGCGAACAGGAGTTTGAGCGCGCCTACGCCCGGGACGACGGCGGCTACGGACGACGCGGCTCCACCCCAGGCGGTGGTGGCCGCGGTCCGGTTGGTGGTGGTGGCGGAGGGCCCAAGGGGGACGGCAAGGGCTTTCAGTTCAGCGTGGCCACCATCGCCGTGCTGGCCGGGGTGCTGATCGTGGGCGTGGGCATCGGCACCGTCCTCTCCAGCACCACCCAAGGCGATCAGGGCAACATC
>CAIKWV010000367.1 GCA_903831165.1 uncultured cyanobacterium | reverse complement strand
GCGGTGCTGAAACTGCTCAAGGGCAGCGGCGAAGCCCTGGAGCTCGATGCCCGCCCCAGCGATGCCATCGCCCTGGCCCTGCGCTGCGGCAGCGGCATCTGGATGCTGGAGGAGGTGGTCGGAGATGCCTCGATACCGGTGGATGCGGAGGCGGACGCCGAGGAGAAGGCCGATTTCCGCCGCTTCCTCGAGCGCACCAGCCCGGCGGAACTGATCCGCCATCTCGGCAAAGGATCGGCCGAGGCTGGGGGAGCGGGCCTGTCCGAGGACACCGGCGAGTCTGAGGCTTCTGGGGAAACCGGGCCAGCCGGGGCGTCGTCAGGCGCCGATCAGGAGCCGCGTGCTGCGGCGGAATCGCCGTTTGCCGTGCCGAGTTCAGGGCAGGAGCCCCAGCCGGAGCCGGGGGCGCCTCCTCTCCCCGAACCGCCCGGTGGCTCAGCGGCGGAGCCGCCGGAAGGCCCCCCCGGCGGGGCCGAACCCAACCGTGACGACTGAAGCCCGCCGCCGTCCCTTCGGGCTCGGGCGGCCGGTGTCTCTGTTCACCCTGGGCACCATGCGCTGTGTCGACAGCCCCGCCCAGATGGGGGCCGTGCTGGAGGCGGCCCTGGCGGTTGGCATCAACCATCTCGAGACCGCCCCCGCCTACGGGCCGGCCGAGTCCTTCCTCGGGGCCGCGCTGCAGGATCTGGAGGCCCGCCAGCCCGAGCAGCGCCGGGATCTGGTGCTGACCAGCAAGCTGCTGCCCGGCCTGTCCCTGGCGGCGGGTCAGGCCCAGCTCAAGGCCCTGCTGCACCGGCTGGGCATCACGCGGCTCGACAACCTGGCCGTGCATGGCCTCAACCTGGACGAGCATCTGCACTGGGCCCTGCACGGACCCGGGCGGGAGCTGCTGGCCTGGGCTCTGGGGGAAGGGCTGGTGGGGCAGGTGGGCTTCTCCAGCCATGGCGCCACGGAGCTGATCACCGAGGCCCTGGCCTCCGGTCGCTTCTCCTTCTGCAGCCTGCATCTGCACCTGTTCGACCGGGAGCGGATCCCCCTGGCCCGCTCGGCCCTGGCCGAGGGACTTGGCGTGATGGCCATCTCCCCGGCGGACAAGGGCGGGCGGCTCTACGACCCTCCGGCCGAGCTGGTGGCCGACTGCGCCCCTTTTGCGCCGCTGGAGCTGGCCTATCGCCTGCTGTTGGCCGAGGGCATCAGCACCCTGACCCTCGGGGCGGCCCAGCCCTCCGACCTGGCCTGGGCGGGCTTGCTGGCCCACGCCGATCAGGCCCTCAGCGACGCTGAACAGCGGGCCCTGGCCAGGCTGGAGCATCAGGGGCGCAGTCGGCTGGGCACAAGCCTTTGCGGCCAGTGCCGCCAGTGCCTGCCCTGCCCCAGCGCCGTGCCGATCCCCGCCCTGCTGCGGCTGCGCAATCTGGCCCTGGGCCATGGCATGCAGAGCTTTGCCAGCGAGCGCTACGCCCTGATCGGTCGCGCCGGCCACTGGTGGGAGCAGCACGATGCCGGGGCCTGTAACCGCTGTGGCGACTGCCTGCCCCGGTGTCCCCTCGGGCTGCCGATTCCCGATCTGCTGGCCGACACCCACCAGCGCCTGGCCGCCCCGCCCCGTCGTCGGCTCTGGGGCTGAGCCCGGCGGGCTCTTAGGCGGCGGGGGCGGCGCCGTCCCAGAGGGCCTGAAGCTCGGCCCGTTCGGCCGCTGCCAGGGGCGGCAGGTCACGGCAGCGGGCCAGAACGGGGGCCGGCGGCAACAGCAGGCTGGCCACAGCCGGGGAGAAGGCCGCCACGGCCCGCTCCAGGGCTGGTCGGGGCAAGGGCGGCACCCAGCCTCCGGCCAGCAGCAGGGGCAGCAGCGGTGGCTCCATGACTGCCGCCAGCCATTCCAGAGGGGGGCTGGCCGGGGCGGGATCGGTGGCCATGGCGGCTGGACTGGGGGTGGGCTTCAGCACCAGACTCCAGCCCAGGGGAGCGCCCTGCGCCGGCAGGATCGCGCTCAGCCGGGGATCCCGGCGCAGCAGCGGTATCACCCGAGGGCGGGGCAGCACCAGGGCCTCCGCCGCGCCGCTCAGCAGCAGGCTGAGGCCGTGGCGATCGTCCTGGGCGAGCACCTGACCACGCAGTTGCCGCAGCCGCTGCGGATCCCCCTCCACCAGGTCGATGCTGACCCGCGGGCTGGAGGGCAACACCAGCTTTCCCCGCAGGCTGGGATCGAGCAGCAGATCCCAGCCCTCCTCGCGGCGGCGCTGCAGATCGGGCCGATCCCGCAGCAGCAGCACCCAGGGGTTGCACGACCAGGGGAAGGCCAGGATCGGAGCTCCCTCGGCAGCGAACAGCCGGCTGACCGGCCCGGCCTGGGGGGCCAGCCGGGCCATCAGCTCCGGGGTGCCGATCGGCGCGAAGGCGCTGCGGGGCAGTTCGTTGGCCCAGCCATCACCCAGTTGCAGCAGGGAGGCCTGGGAGCGGGCCGCGATCACGGCGGCCGGATCGTCGCGCAGGTCCAGCCGCCACGGCCTCGGCAACCGGGCACTCCAGGCAGCGGGCAGATCTCCCCTGGAGGCCAGCAGCTGGGGCCCCCGCGCACCGCAGCCGGCAAGCAGGCCGAGGGAGCCCAGGGCACCGAGCTGGAGCAGCCTGCGGCGGGAGAAAGCAGATCGGGCCATGGCCGAACCGTAGGGCGCCAAAGGGGCCTGTGGCACCACGGCATTGGTTGAAAGCCGCTCCGATGGCGAGGCCTTGGGGTCCCTGGTGGCGGGGCGAACCTGCCCCATGGATGCCTCCGATGCCTGAATGGGGCCGATCGCATTGAGGTGATCGGCCCTGATCGGCTTGGGCTGAACCCGGGCCCCTTTGCAAGGCCGTGCCGCTCCAGTTGCGGCGCGGCATTGGGTGGGACATCGGGATCCCCGATGGGGACGACAGCGTCGCTGTTGATCTGGCCCAGCTCCAGAGTCCAGGCTGGGCTTGGTTGTGGCTCCTGCCCCATGGGGCGGAAGCGGCGCCTGTGGAGCTGGTCGGCTGATCGAGGCGGGGGGACTTGCGTTGCCGCGAGGACGACGGAGGCGGCGGCAGCTTCTGCCGGTGGACCCTCTGGGCGCGGTGCGTGTGAGCCTTGAGGTCCGCGCCCGTTCGGCGGACCCCACGGCCTAGCTCCGTCGCAGCGGCTGCCGCCACCGCCGACCCCCAGCACCGGTCGGCTCAGAAGCCGGGCTCGAACCGTTCTTGGCGGGATGGGATGGAGAGGGGGAGGGCATCTCCCCCCTGACTCAGGGCTACAGAAGCAGGCGACAGGCACGGTCACAGGCGCGGGCCAGCTCCCGGGGATCGCGGCCCGCCAGCTGCCAGAGCAGGGCCAGGCCGCCGGCGCCGACCCCTTCTTTGACGTAACCGCGCTCGTAGTCCCGCAGCGCGGAATGGCAGTCCGGGCCGAATCGCAGATCGGCGGCAAAACCCAGGGGTTCCACCCCCCAGTGGGCTCCGATGTCCGCCAGCAAGCGGGCCAGATCGCTGCCCGGTTCATCGGCCACCCAGGCCGTGGTTCCGATCGCCACCTGGGCCGCGATGATCGGGCGCCGCTCCGCCGGAGCCAGGGCCAGGGCCAGGGCCAGCACCGCCGCCATCTGGCTGCCGCCGGCCAGCAGCACTGGCGCTCCTGCGCCGGCGGCCGCCACCACCAGCGCCGCCGCCAGGGGTTGCATCGGATCTCCCACCGCCGCCACCACCCGGCGCGGATCCAGCCGCCCACCGGGGTGCGCCGGCGCCAGTCCGGCCGCCTCCAGTCCCCGGCGCACCAGCTCGGCCTTGAGGTCGTGCACCGGCGCGGGCATGCTGCCGCTGACCAATCCTTCCACCGCCAGCCCCAGTCCACTGAGCAGGCCCTGGGCGCAGCTGGTGCCCCCTGGCACACACTCGGCGATCAGCAGCGGCCGGCCCGAGCGACCCAGGCGCTCCCCCCAGAGGCGCCCCTGCCGCAGCAGGGCCTCCACCCGCTCCGCCGCCATGGCGGCCCCACTGCTGAGGCAATGCGCCGGCAGCCGCTGGCCGGCCAGACGCAGATGGGGGATCGCCGGGGCGACGGCGCAGCCCAGATCCACCACCAGCGGCGCCAAACCCAGCTCCGCCACCACCACCTGGCTGATCAGGGCCGGGGACACGCCCGCCGGCAGCGGTGGCAGGCTGTGGGGACGCCATCCGGCTGGACCCTGCAGCAGCAGTTCGGCGTCGGCGGCGGCCGTCTGCCGCCGGGAGGCCGGGGTGGCCCCGGCGGCTGAGATGCCCTCCACGGCGGCCGTCTCGGTGGCCGCCAGCAGAAGCAGGACCTCGCTGGCCCCGGGGGCCAGCCGCCAGGGGCGGCACCAGCGTTCGGCAGCGACCTCACTGCCGGCGAGCCGCCGCAGGGGCCTCAAAGCGGATCCAGCGCCACCAGGGATCGCAGGGCCGGCGGAGGCTCGCTGATCGGCGACTTCAGGCGCGGAAAGATCCAGTAGGCCACGGCGTGCAGGCAGAGCACGATCAGCAGGTTCTGGATCAGCACCAACAGCAGGGCCGCCAGCTGCACCTGCAGCAGATCGAAGCCGGGCCCGAGCCCCAGCAGCCCCGTGAGGCGTTCCAGCAGGCCGGCGGCGGCGGTGGTGATCACCACCCAGAGGTTCTCACCCACCATCACCGACAGCACAGCCACCCGCACCAGGAAGCCCACGGCGCCGATCAGGCCCCCCACGGATAGGGTGAGCCACCAGCTCAGGCGGCGCTGCCAGCCCCAGCCCAGCCACAGGGCGAGGAAGCCATAGGGAAACAGCACCAGCGGCCCCCGGATCGGACCCATCAGCGCCAGCAGCAGCAGGGTGGTGACCGCCACCCCCTCCAGGGCACAGCGCCAGCCGTGGCGGAGTTGCAGCAGGGCCAGGGGCAGGGGCAGGGCCAGCTGGAACAGGGGGCTGCCCACTGGCAAGTAGTACAGCGCCAGCCAGAGCAGGGCCGTGGCGGCGGCCAGATAGGCGGTGTCCATCAGCTGGCGCGCCTGGCGCGCACTGAGCTGGCGGCTCTGGGGAGGGAGAGCCATCTCAGCGGGGGGCCGGTGCCGGCCGGACCGAAGGAGCCGCCGGGGCCGAAGGAACGGCGGCGCCCTGGCTGGCCTGGGAGGAGCCGCTGCCGATGCGCTCGATCGTCTCCACTTCAAAGGGCACCCCCGCCGCTCGCAGGGCTTGGGTCACCACCTCCGCCGGCGCCGAGGCATCGGCCTGGGGCAACAGGATCGTCACCCGGTAGGGGGCCGGTCGGCCGGGCAGCCGCGCCGCAGCGGGGCTGCCGCTCCCCGGGGTGGCTGGCGTCGCTGCCGGCCCCGCCATTGAAGCGGTGGCTCCGGCCTTGCCCTGGGGGGCTGTTTGGCCATTCGCCGCGGGCTGGCCCTGGGTTGCGCCCGGGCCTTTGGCTGCGCCCGGGTCCGAGCCAGCGGCCGGGGCCTTGCCTGGATTGGCGCCGGAGGCGGTTGGGGGGGGGCCGCCGGCAGCTGTCGATGGGCCACTGGAGGGGGCCGGCGCGGCACCGTTCGCACCGTTGCCCGGGGCGCTGGCGGCGGGGGTGGCGGCAGCGCCGGAGAAACTGCGGGAGAGGGTCTCGCCGAAACGGCTACCGCTGCAGCCCGTCAGGGCCACGGACAGCAGCACGGCCACCAGAGCGCAGCCAGGCATGGCAGCGGGCACGGCGAGCTTCAACTGCCGGCCGGCTTGATCACCCGCACGGCGCTGGCGCGCAGGCGGCCGGTCTTGGTGGTGGCCGGAGGCTTGGGGGCCGCCGCCGCCTTGGCCGCCGCGGCCCGGGTGGTTGTGGTTCTGGAGCTGGTGCTCTTGGCGGCGCCAGTTTTGGCAGCACCGGTGTTGGCGGCGCTCCGGGTCTTGCCCTTGGCCTTGCCGGTGGAGGCCTTGGCCGCCAGCAGCTCCACCGCCTGCTCCAGGGTGATCGTCTCGGCGGTGGTGCCCTCCGGCAGGGAGGCGTTGACCTTGCCCTGCTTCACATACAGCCCGTAGGGACCATCGAACAACTGGATCGCCTCCTCAGCCCCGGCTGGGGTGCCGAGATCCTTGAGGGCCGTGCGGCCGCCACGGCCCTTCTTGGGCATGGCCAGCAGCTCCATCGCCCGCTCCAGGCTGATCTGCAGCACGTCGTCCTCGGCCTTGAGCGAGCGGTAGTCCTTCTCGCCCTTGCCCTTGTCGTGCACCACATAGGGGCCGAAACGACCGAGCCCGGCCTGGATCTTGCCGCCCACGGGATGCTCGCCGAGGTGCCGGGGCAGCCGCAGCAGTCCGAGGGCATCCTCCAGGCTCATGTCCTCGGGCTTGATCCCCTTGGGCAGGGAGGCGCGCTTCGGCTTGGGGTTCTCCTCGCTGACCTGTCCGAGCTGGAGATAGGGGCCGTACTGGCCGAACAGCAGGTAGATCTGATCGCCGGTTTCCGGATCGGTACCGAGGGCCTCCGGACCGTCGGCCTTCTGGCGCAGGATCAGCTCCGCCTTTTCGGCGTCGAGATCGCCGGGGGTGATCTCCGCCGGCAGGGTGGCCTTGAGCAGCTCCTCGGTGCCCTCGTCGTTGACCCGCTTGGTCTCCAGGTAGGCGCCGAAGCGACCGATGCGCACCACGCAGGGCAGGCCCTCCAGTTCCACCGTGCGGGAGGCGCCGGGATCGATGTCGCCTTCGCGCTGCTGCACCTGGGTTTCCAGGCCGCTCTCGCCCTTGTAGAAGCCCTCCAGGTAGGGCAGCCAGGACACCTTGCCGGTGGAGATCTCATCGAGGGTCGACTCCATCCGCGCCGTGAAGCTGGTGTCGACCAGATCGGGGAAGTGCTCCTCCAGCAGGGCGGTGACCGCGAAGG
>CAIKWV010000366.1 GCA_903831165.1 uncultured cyanobacterium | reverse complement strand
GATTCGGTGCCGATGGTGGTGATCACCGGCCAGGTGCCCCGGGCGGCGATCGGCACCGATGCCTTCCAGGAGACCGACATCTTCGGCATCACCCTGCCGATCGTGAAGCACTCCTGGGTGGTGCGGAATCCCGCCGACATCGGCCGCATCGTCGCCGAGGCCTTCCTGATCGCCGCCAGCGGCCGCCCCGGCCCGGTGTTGATCGATGTGCCCAAGGATGTGGGCACCGAAGAGTTCAACTACGTCCCCGTGGAGCCCGGCACGGCCGTGCCAACCGGCTTCCGCTCCTCACCCCTGCCCCATCCCGAGGCGATCGAGAAGGCCCTGGGACTGATCCGCCACGCCCACCGCCCCCTGCTCTACGTGGGTGGCGGCAGCATCAGCGCGGCGGCCCACGAAGCCATCCAGATCCTGGCCGAGCGCTTCCGGATTCCAGTCACCACCACCTTGATGGGCAAGGGAGCGTTTGACGAGCGCCATCCCCTGGCCCTGGGCATGCTCGGCATGCATGGCACGGCCTATGCCAACTTCGCCGTCACCGAGTGCGACCTGCTGATCGCCGCCGGCGCCCGCTTCGATGATCGGGTCACCGGCCGACTGGATAGCTTTGCGCCGCGGGCCCAGGTCATTCACATCGATATCGACGCCGCCGAGGTAGGCAAGAACCGCCTGCCCGAGGTGCCGGTGGTCGCCGATGTGCGGACGGCCCTGGAAGCCCTGCTGCGGCTGTCCAGCGCCGAGGATTCCGCCGGCCGCACCGAGTCCTGGCTCAAGCGCATCGAGGGCTGGAATCAGCACTACCCGCTGGTGGTGCCTGCCCCCGAGGGCGAGATTGCCCCGCAGGAGGTGGTGGTCGCCCTGCGCCAGCTGGCTCCCGAGGCCTTCTACACCACCGATGTGGGCCAGCACCAGATGTGGGCGGCCCAGTTCCTGAACACCGGCCCCCGTCGCTGGATCAGCAGCGCCGGGCTGGGCACCATGGGCTTCGGCATGCCCGCGGCCATGGGCGTACTGATGGCCTTCCCCGATGAACAGGTGATCTGCGTCGCCGGCGACGCCAGCATCCTGATGAACATCCAGGAGCTGGGCACCCTGGCCCAGTACCAGCTGCCGGTGAAGGTGGTGGTGCTCAACAACGGCTGGCAGGGCATGGTGCGCCAGTGGCAGGAGAGCTTCTACGAGGAGCGCTACTCCAATTCCGAAATGACCGGCGGCATGCCCGACTTCCCGGCTCTGGCGGAATCGTTCGGCGTGCGCGGCGTCCGCATCACCGAGCGCCACGATCTGCTGCCGCGACTGAAGGCGGCCCTGGAGCACCCCGGTCCGGCCTTCATCGACGTGCGGGTGCGGCGCAACGAGAACTGCTACCCGATGGTGCCCCCCGGTGCCAGCAACGCCCAGATGGTGGGCCTTCCCAGCCATCCCGAGCTGGCGATCGACACCGTGCGCCATTGCGGCGCCTGCGGCGCCACCACCGCCAGCGCCCATCTTTACTGCCCCAGTTGCGGATCCAAGCTCTGAACCGCCCGATCGCCGCGTTCTGGACCCTGATGCTGACGGTGCTGCTGGCTTGGCCTGGAGCCGCTCTGGCGGCCGAGGTGCTGCAGGTGCGCAGGGCCACCCTGCTGCAGATCGGCGACCGCAATCGCAACTATGCAGTGGAATTGGCCTGCATCGGCATCGATGCCGCCGATGAAAATGCGGCCATGGCCTGGCTGCGCCAGGAGCTGCCCCGACACACCCGGGTCAATCTGCGACCCTACGGGGAACGGGATGGACTATTGCTGGCCAAGGTGAGTCGGCTTGACGGACGAAAAGACCTGGGCGCTGGCCTGATTGCCGCCGGCCTGGCCCACCCGAATCCCAGCCCGGCGACCTGCAAGCTGGCCGAGCTGAGCTGATGGGCCTCAACCGCACCGCCAAGGGCATTGTGCTGGTGCCCACGCTTCTTTTGGGGGGCGCCTTTCTGGCGGCCGCCGCCTGGGCCGATGGCCCCGGGGACAGCAACCGCAACCTGGCGATCAGCCTCGGAGCCATCCTGATGGGCTCGGGACTGCTGGCCCAGCTGTTACCGGAGCCACCGCCGGAGTCCGGAGACCCAGACCCTGACCCCCCAGGCGGCTGAAGCGCTCCAGCGGATCCATGCCGGTGGGTCACAAGCCTGAGCCAGCCAGCCTCAATGGGCCCAGAGTTCAGGCAGTGGTCACGGCAACACCATGCTGAGTCCTGAGATCCTGGGGGTGCCCTTCGAGCAGGTGGGGATCGCGGCGATCGCCGATGTCGGCGGCAAGAACGCCTCCCTGGGCGAGATGATCCGCGAGCTGGCGGCCGAAGGGGTGCAGGTGCCCGGCGGTTTTGCCACCACCGCCTCGGCCTACCGCCGCTTCATCGCCGCCAACGGCCTGGGCGAGCGCCTGCGCTCGTTGCTGGGGGGCCTGGATACCAACGATCTGGCCGCCCTGCAACAGGCGGGCCGGGCCTGCCGGCACCTGCTGCTGCAGGCGTCCCTGCCCGACCCCCTGGAGGCCGCGATCCTGGCGTCCTACCACCAGCTGGGTGCGCCGGCGGTGGCGGTGCGCTCCAGTGCCACCGCCGAAGATCTGGCCGACGCCAGCGTTGCCGGCCAGCAGGAGACGATCCTGCACATCGAGGGCGAGGCGGCCCTGCTGGAGGCCTGCCGGCGCTGCTACGCCTCCCTGTTCACCGATCGGGCGATCTCTTACCGCCAGCTCAATGGCTTCGACCATCTCGAGGTGGCCCTCTCGATCGGCGTGCAGCGCCAGGTGCGCTCCGACCTGGCCAGTGCCGGGGTGATGTTCAGCATCGACACCGAGACCGGCTTCCGCGACACCGTGTTGCTCACCGCCGCCTATGGCCTGGGCGAGAACGTGGTGCAGG
>CAIKWV010000365.1 GCA_903831165.1 uncultured cyanobacterium | reverse complement strand
GGCCAGCTTGATCCAGGCGCGGCCCTGGAGGCCATCGGCAGCGACGCGGCACGGCTGGGGATTTCGACCCACTGCACCAGGGCCGTCCACCTGGAACCGGGCGCTCGGGGCTGGCGGGTGCTGCTGGCGGATGGCGGCCGCTGCGAGGCCGAATGGGTGGTTCTGGCGGGAGGACTCGGCCTGGAGCCGCTGCTGGCCAGCCTGGACCAGGAGCTGGCGATGGAACCAGTGCTGGGCCAGGCCCTGGAACTGGAGCGAGTCGACATCCAGGCCGGCGACACCCCGCTCTGGAACTGGCCCGGGGTCATCCACTGGCAGGGCGCCAATCTGATCCCCAGGCCCGATCGGCCCGGCGGTCATCGCTTCTGGCTGGGGGCCACGCTGGAACCGGGCCAGCGGGCCGATGACAACAGCCTGGACAGCCTGCGAAGCCTCCAGGGCACGGCACCCGCCTGGCTGCAGCAGGCCCGGGAACGGCGTCGCTGGCAGGGGCTCAGGCCCAGACCGATCGGCCGGCCGGCGCCGGTGCTGGACAACATCGCCCCCGGGGTGGTGCTGGCCAGCGGCCACTACCGCAACGGGGTGCTGCTGGCGCCGGCAACGGCAGCCTGGGTCGTGGAGCAAATCGAAGCCGCTGGGGCAGGCCCCTGATGGACAAGCCCTTCAAACCAGCGGCCAACGCACCGCTGTCCATCCAGGGCAGGACAGTGAAAGACCGGGATCTTGCTGAGCGGAACACCCGAGCAGCAACCAGGACCATCCTCACAATCGGGCAACTTGCTACCCCTCCAACACCGCGAGGCCCCTGCAGTGGTAGCGCGTTGTTGCTGCATCAGAGCCGGATCAGGGAGCAAATGAATCAGCTCAAAGCCAGCCATTCCTCCAGGTCTTCTGGATCCTCAGGACAGGGATTAGCCACACCCCGTTTCTGGTCAGACAACCTGCATCTGCAGGCCTGCTGCACCAGCGATCAGCACCATTCAGGCGGAGCGTAACGCTGGAACAACACCCGACTGCAGCGTTGCCCAACAACCATCCCGAACCTCTGGATCACCTCGAAAATCGATCACAATCCTGTGATCAGCCACGGACCGGACACGCCAACTCCTGATGCCCGAACAAGGTGGCGCCCCTGCCTGTGACTGGAGCCGCGCCGTCATCTGGCCTCAAAAGGGCCCAGCCGCTGCAGTCGGGTCGCCGCAGCGTTGTGGCAACAGCAACCCGGGAACCCGCTGCACAATCTCTCGGCCTAAGTTGACCTCCCTTGCCATTGACAGCAAACCAGGCTGCATCGGCCCCAACGCGATCGACAGAACGTCAGTGGCTCGTCAGAAGCTGATGTTCAGCAGTCACCTAAGGTCGGCCCCAATGCTTCAAGTCTTCATGGCTGCGCCCGCACACCGCAGACTCACGAGCGCCCTGGTGTTCGCAACCGCCGGCCTCAACTTGGTGGGCTGCAGCAGTCCGGGCCTGAGCGGAGCGGGAGCCTCATTCCCCGCCGCCATCTATCAGCGCTGGTTCCAGGACATGGCCAGCCAGGGAACGAGGGTCAACTACCAGTCCGTGGGATCGGGAGCAGGGGTGCGTCAGTTCATCGCCGGCACGGTCGACTTCGCCGCCAGCGACGTGCCGATGAAAGCGGAGGAAATCGCCAAGGTCTCAAGGGGCATGGTGCAACTGCCGATGACCGCCGGCGCCATTGCCGTGGCCTACCACAACCCAGGCTGCGAGCTCAAGCTCAGCCAGGCCCAGCTGGCTGACATCTTCCTGGGCAGGATCCGCGACTTCAAGCAGCTGGGCTGCCCCGCCAGACCGATCAAGGTGGTGTTCCGCTCCGACGGCTCCGGCACCACCGCCAACTTCACCGCCCACCTGTCCGCCATCAGCCCGACCTGGAAAGCAGGTCCGGGCCAAGGCAAGGCCGTCACCTGGCCCACCGGCGTGGGAGCGAAGGGCAACGAAGGCGTAGCCGCCCAGCTCGGCCAGATGGAAGGCTCGATCGGCTATGTGGAAACGGCCTATGTCAAAGGGGCGCTGCAGGCGGCCAGCCTCAGCAATGCCTCCGGTGAGCTGGTCAAGCCCAGCACCGAAGCTGCGGCCGCGGCCCTGGCCTCAATCGACCTCGGCGCCGATCTGACCGGCAGCAACCCCAACCCCCGGGCGGGCTACCCGATCGTGACCTTCTCCTGGATCCTGCTGTACAAAAACGGCAATGGCGCCAAACTGCCGGCCCTGCAGAAGACCTTTGGCTATACCCTCTCCGACACTGCCCAGGCCAGCGCCCCAACGCTGGATTTTGTGAGCTTGCCGGCGCCGGTGCTCAGCCAGTCGCGCCGGGCTCTGGCGACCCTGAAGCCTTAGCCGTCAGCTGACCAACGCCTGCTCCCAGCTGAACTGAAACGCCCTGCGGCCCAGCCAGCAGCGGGACCAAGGGGCATCCAGGACGCCGATCAGCGTTCATCAGCAGCAGGATCCTGGCGGGCGATGGAACGGATCAGCTCCTGCAATCCCTCCGCCTCGGAAATTGGGTTGTAGAGCGAGCGATTGGAAAGAAACCAGATATAGTCTGCGGCGGCAAGATTCTGCACAGCCCACATCGCCTGCATCGAGCGAATGGCATCCTCCTCCAGCGGGTTGGACGGCCTCCACAACAGGGTCTGGGGATTACCACCATCCGCCAGGGTCAGGAGGCAAAGATCACAATGAAACAGGGCCAGCAGAGGCACCACCTTATACGTGTCGCCATGCCAGCGATTATCACTAGAATTGGCATACCGTGATCGCAGATTCAGACACTCCTGCTGGTCACGACAGGCGGAAAACACATCATGGGGAACCGTGTCATCAATCAGAATCGCCGTTCCAGCATGGCTGTGGCGCAGCGCATGAAGGATGTCGCGATAGGTCTGCTCGAACGTGTGCAAACCATCCAGAAAGATCAAGTCAAACTGCGTCGACGCCTCCAACTCGGCGAAAAACAGATCACTGCTGCAGGGATGCAGCTGCAGGCCATCCTTACCCTGATGCGACTGCCAATCGAAGGCGAAGCAGGGATCCACACCCATGCGCTGCTCGACAGCCACCTGCAGTAAGGTCGCTCCCGTTTCCACCCCAATCTCCAGGTAGCTGCGACAGCCCAGAGCCGCCGCCAGGGTGTTGAGGCGCCGCGCCGAGTGATTCAAGCTGGATGTCATCGCGTTCAAGGCGTCTGCTGCGATGGGCAGGTCTGAATGAACCCTAGGGGCGGGCCAGCTCTCTGGCCAGTAAAAAAGCCCCCCGTCACGGGAGGCTTGGGAGCGGTGATTGGGGCCTGAGGCGGCTGCGGGCCAGCTCGCCGGAGCGAACCAGGAAGAAGCAAGACGAGGCGACCCGTATCGCCTCAACAGGCCTACTTGCTCTCGCTGAACTCGGCGTCGATGACGTCGTCGGCGGCACTACCGGAACCCGCGGAGGAGCCATTGCCACCGGGGGCCGCAGCACCATCAGCACCGGCGTTCTGGTAAACGGCGGCACCGGCGGCATAGAGGGCCTGCTGCAGGGTTTCCAGCTCGGACTTCATCGTGTCGAAGTCTTCGGCCTCGATCGCCTGCTTGAGCTTGGCGGAGGAGCTCTCCACCTTGGCCTTGTCCTCGGCACCCACCTTGTCGCCCAGTTCGCCGAGCTGCTTCTCGGCCTGGTAGACGAGGGTCTCGGCCTGATTCTTCAGGTCGATCTTCTCGCGCTTTTCCTTGTCGGCGGAGGCGTTGGCCTCGGCATCCTTCACCATCTTGTCGACTTCGGTGTCGCTGAGGGTGGAGGCGCCGGTGATCGAGATGCTCTGCTCCTTGCCGCTGCCCTTGTCCTTGGCGGTGACGCTGAGGATGCCATTGGCGTCGATGTCGAAGGTGACTTCGATCTGGGGCACGCCGCGGGGAGCGGGGGGAATGCCGTCGAGGCGGAAGGTGCCCAGCGACTTGTTGTCGGTGGCCATCTCACGCTCGCCCTGGAGCACGTGGATTTCCACGTTGGTTTGGCCATCCACGGCGGTGGAATACACCTCCGATTTCTTAGTGGGGATCGTGGTGTTGCGGGTGATCATCTTGGTCATCACACCGCCGAGGGTTTCCACGCCCAGGGAGAGGGGGGTCACATCCAGCAGCAGGATGTCCTTCACCTCACCGGCCAGCACGCCGCCCTGGATGGCGGCACCCACGGCCACCACTTCGTCGGGGTTGACGGTTTGGTTGGGGTCCTTGCCGGTGACGCGCTTGACCAGCTCCAGCACGGCGGGGATGCGGGTCGAACCCCCCACCATCACCACTTCGTCCAGTTCGCTGGAGGCGAGCTTGGCGTCCTTGAGCGCCTGCTCCACCGGCACGCGGCAGCGGTCGATCAGCTTGGAGGCGAGCTCCTCGAACTTGGCCCGGGTGAGGGTGAGGTCGAGGTGCTTGGGACCCTCGGGCGTGGCCGTGATGAACGGCAGGTTGATTTCGCTCTGGCCGGCGCTGGAGAGCTCGATCTTGGCCTTTTCAGCCGCCTCGGTGAGGCGCTGCAGGGCCTGCTTGTCCTGGCGCAGGTCGATGCCTTCGTTGCTCTTGAAGCTGGCGGCCAGGTAATCAACGATCACCT
>CAIKWV010000364.1 GCA_903831165.1 uncultured cyanobacterium | reverse complement strand
TTCTTCCTCGCTGCCTGGCCCGTCGTCGGCATCTGGTTCACCGCCCTGGGCGTGAGCACGATGGCCTTCAACCTCAACGGTTTCAACTTCAACCAGTCGATCCTCGACGGCCAAGGCCGTGTGCTGAACACCTGGGCTGAGGTGCTGAACCGCGCTGGTCTGGGCATGGAAGTGATGCACGAGCGCAACGCTCACAACTTCCCCCTCGATCTGGCTGCAGCCACCGCCACCCCCGTGGCGCTGACCGCCCCCGCGATCGGCTGATCCCAGCGAAAGCTGGCATCACCTACAGGAATCCCCCACCAGCTACGGCTGGAGACAGCCCCCTCTCACGAGGGGGCTTTTTGCTGGGCTGGCTCCCAGTGTTCGACACTGGGCCAAAACCTTGCCGCCTCGCTCGCTGATGACCTGGGCCCTGACCGTGCTCATGGCTGGTGGGCTGCTGCTCTTCTTTGGCGACGCCTTCCTGATCGGCAGCTCACCGCTGCTGCTGCTGGCCTTCGCGGCCATCGGACTGCTGGTCGTGGCTGGATTTGTGCATCACGCCGAACACGGCCCCGCCGGCCGGCTCCATCCCGCACCGGTGCTGCTCGCCGCCATCGCCGCGCTTGGGGTGATGGGCATCAGCCGTGTTGGGCTGCTCTCGGTGGAGCAGGCCACGGCGTTGGTGGGAACAGCCGGGGGGCTGGCGGAACGCTGGGGGCCCTCCCCGCTGCGCAACCGAGCCGTTGCCGCGCCGCTCTACTGCGGTGCCTTCGCCGGCATGACTTCAGAGCTGGTGCTGGGGCATCCAGGCTGGGTCTTGCTGGCCGGAGCCTTGGCCGGCATGCTGCTCGCCCTGCTCAGCAACAGTTGGAGGGGCATCGGCGGCAAGCTCGGCACCACGGCGTTTCTGGCCGTGGCGGCCACCAGTGCCCTGGCGCTCAGCATGGGCGCGATCGGTCCAGGGGCTCCCCTATACGCCTACTCCCAGGCGGAGGGGGTGGGCGTGCTGATCGCGGCGGTGCTCTCCCCGCTGGTCACCCAAACCCTCAGCTTCCGTTACCAGCTCGGGGTGGTTCTTGGCTCCTCGCTGCCATCACTGCTGCTGGCTGTTCTGTTGCCGCCGCCGCTTGCGGCCGCCTGGTTGGGGGGAAGCTTCGTGGGCATGACCTCCCCCGAGCGGCTGGGTCCCCGTCCGCTGCCGGTGCTGGTAGCCATGGGCCTGCTGTTCGCGATGTTCAGCCTGTACTTTCAGCCTGGTCTCGGGGGGATCGGGGGGGATCTGGGAGCAACGGCTGCGGTATCGGTGTTCGCTGTGCTGGGTGCACGGGCCCTGCTGTCAGCCCTCAGGCGGCGGCGTTGAACGGGTTATCCAGAACCCAGCCGAGAGGATCAGGCCTTGAGCCAGACCACCGGGCTGCGCCGCCTGGGGAAGAGCTCCCGGCACAGGGGGCACACGGTGCCGTCGCAGCCGCGGGCGGTGCAGTGCTCACGGCCGTAAAAGATGATCTGCAGGTGCAGCTTGTTCCAGGCCTCGCGGGGAAACAGGCGCTTCAGATCGGTTTCGGTGCGCGTCACGCTCGCGCCGTCGCTCAACCCCCAGCGCTGGGCCAGGCGGTGGATGTGGGTATCCACGGGAAAGGCCGGCACACCGAAGGCCTGGGCCATCACCACGCTGGCCGTCTTGTGCCCGACGCCCGGCAAGGCCTCCAGTTCGGCGAAGCCACGGGGCACCTCGCCGCCATGGCGCTCCAAAAGCAGCTCCGCCAGCCGTTTGACATTGCGGGCCTTGGTGCGGGCCAGGCCCAGCTGGCGGATATGGCCGAGGATTTCGGTCTCCTCCAGGGCGGCCATCGCCGCGGGGGTGGGCCCGGAGGCGAACAGGGCCGGGGTTACCTCGTTCACTTTCTTGTCGGTGCACTGGGCACTGAGCAGCACCGCGATCAGCAGGGTGAAGGGATCGCTGTGGTCGAGCGGAATCGGCGGTTGCGGATAAAGCGCCTGCAGGCGCTCCAGAATCAGGGTGGCGCGCTCCTTCTTCTTCACCGCCGCACACCGGCAGGGGCGTGGGGCCAACCCAACACGGTCTGCAGGCGGCCAGGCTGCATCGGCAGGGGGATCCTCATCGACAGGCTGGCGGTCTGCTGGATCAGCATGATGCTTGGCAACGCAGGCCTTCGGCGGTAGAAGCAGCCAGGGGCTGATCCTGAGTTTGCAGGATTCCGCTCCCAGCCCCGGTTTGTAGGCTCAGTCCAGTGCATCCACGCCATGGGCAGCAGTTTCGGCGACCTCTTTCGCATCAGCACCTTTGGCGAATCCCACGGCGGAGGGGTGGGGGTGATCGTCGACGGCTGTCCGCCACGGCTGGCGCTTGACCTGGAGGCGATTCAGGCCGAACTCGATCGGCGCAAACCCGGCCAGAGCAAGATCACCACCCCCCGCAAGGAGGACGACCGGGTCGAGATCCTGAGCGGCCTGCTCGATGGGGTCACCCTGGGCACGCCGATC
>CAIKWV010000363.1 GCA_903831165.1 uncultured cyanobacterium | reverse complement strand
GGGATCTCAGAGAGGGGGGTATCGGTGAGGAGGAAACCCGCCGGTGATCAGCGAGCGCTGATCGTGTCCGTGCCCAGATAGGGCACCAGCGCCGCCGGCAGCTTGACGCTGCCATCGCTCTGCTGACCGTTTTCGAGCAGGGCCGCCATGGTGCGCCCCACCGCCAGGCCGCTGCCATTGAGGGTATGGACCAGCCGGGTGCCCTTCTCAGCCTTGAGGCGGATGTTGGCCCGGCGAGCCTGAAAGTCGCAGCAGGTGCTGCAACTGGAGATTTCCCGGTAGGCTCCGGCTCCAGCCAGCCAGACCTCCAGGTCATAGGTGCGGGCCGCGGAGAAGCCCAGATCGGCGCTGCAGAGCTCGATGCGGCGGTAGGGAAGCTCCAGGGTTTCAAGGACGGCCTCGGCATCGAGGGTGAGCTGCTCGTGGGCCTCCTCGGACTCTTCCGGTCGGGTGAACCAATAGAGCTCGACTTTGTTGAATTGATGCAGCCGGATCAGACCGCGGGTGTCCCGGCCGTAGGAGCCGGCTTCGCGGCGGAAGCAGGGGGTGTAAGCCGCATAGCGCAGCGGCAGTTGATCGGCGGGGATCACCTCATCGCGGTGGAAGGAGGTGATCGGCACTTCGGCGGTGGGGGTCAGCCAGAGATCGTCTTCAGCGCAGCGAAAGCTCTCCTCGGCGAATTTCGGCAGCTGGCCGGATCCCATCAGGCTGGCGCTGTTCACCAGGATCGGTGGCAGCAGTTCGGTGTATCCCCGCCCGGCGTGTAGATCGAGCATCAGGGCGATCAGAGCCCGTTCCAGCCGGGCCCCCATGCCCCGCAGGGTCACGAAGCGACTCTGGGCGATGCGCACCGAGCGTTCGGTGTCAATCAGGGCCAGCCGTTCAGCGATCTGCCAGTGCTCCTGCAGCTGCTCGTTGGGCCCTGGTAGCCGTGGTTCCCCCCAGCGCTTGCGCTCGACGTTGTCCGCTTCCGAAGCGCCATCCGGCGTCTGTTCGGAGGGCAGATTCGGTAGGGCGATCAGCTGCTCGTGCAACTGAACTTGAAGTGCCTTCTCCGCGTCCTCCAGAGCGGCCACCTGCTGCTTGATCCGGTTCCCCTCGTCCCTCAGGGTCTGCACTTCGGGGCCCTGGGGACTGGCACCGGCCTTGATCCGTTGTCCCACCTCTTTGCCGATGCGATTGCCTTCGGCCTGGAGGTTGCTGCGTTGTTCCTCCAGCTCCCGCTCCTTAAGGGCGATCTGCTGCAGGCTGTCGAGGTCGGGTCGGAGGCCACGGCGGGCCAGCGGTCGGCTGATCTGCTCGGGGTTATCGCGCAGCAGGCGCTGGTCGAGCACGGTGGATCGGGACGTCTGGGGAGAGCCTAAGGGCTTGGCGGGTCTGGCCTTCTCCGGTTTGAGGGTGGCACTGGGGCCGGATCCCTTGCCAGGCGCCATCATGGATCAGGTTCGCGGATGGCTTCGGCTGATCCGTCCGATCGCCAGCCGCCCATGGACCGACTGTTTCAACGCCAGGCTGTCGCCGCATCGCCAAGGGGATGGACCGAGTCCGCTCGGCGGCCAGAGGATCCGCTGCGATGAGCCAGCTCCAGGCCGATCAGCTGCTCCAGGAAGCGACATCCCTGCTGGAGCAGGGGCAGATCAACCGCGCCCTGCGTCGCCTACAGGATGCCGTGCAGCGGGAACCTGGTGCACCGCGGTATTGGTCGGCCTTCGCCGCTGCCCTCAGGCGAGCCGAACGGTTCGATGAAGCCGTGGAATGCCTGCTCAAGGCGGCGGCTCTCGATCCGGACAGCATTTCCTACCGAACCCAGCTGGGCTCACTGCTGTCCGGACAATCGCGGATTGAGGAGTCGATTCATTGGCACGGTCAGGCCCTGCAGCGGCAACCCGATTCGCTGATGTTGCAGCTCAACCATCTGTTCGTGCTGCCCTTGGTGGCCCGATCCGTTGCCGAGATTGAGGCCTGCCGGCAACGCTGCTTTGAGGGGATGCCGGCTCTGCTTGCGGATCCGGACTTACACCTGTATTCCGGTCACGAATACGGCTCCCACACCTTTCGGCTGGCTTATCACGGCTGCAACGACCGGGCTCTGTTGGAGAGCTATGGCGACTTGTTGGGCCGCTTTTCTGGAGAGTACAGCGGGCCCGTTCTTGAGCCGCTGGCTACTGCTACTGGCGGCTCCCAGCGCTATCGCATCGGCTTCCTGTCGGCCTATTTTTATGACCACAGCAACGCCCGTGCTTTCGAAGGGTTGATCAACGGTCTCGATCGCGATCGCTTCGAGCTGGTGCTGCTGCCTCTGGAAGGCACTCCCACGGATCCGTTGCGCACGGCGCTGGAAGCCAGTTGTGACAAGGTTGTGACCGTGCCCCGCCCGCTGGATGCGGCGATGCATTGTCTGCGCAGTCTGCAGCTTGATCTGTTGTTCTTCACGGATGTGGGCATGCATCCCTTCATCACGGCTCTGGTGACGCGACGCCATGCCCCCGTGCAGGTGACGGGCTGGGGCATCCCCCACACCAGCGGCTTCGCCAACATTGATTACTACATTTCCGCTGATCTGGTCGAGCCGGCCGGGGCCCACGAGCATTACCGCGAAAAGCTGGTGCTGTTGCCGGGCCTGCCCTGCCGTTATCTGTCCAGTTCCCTGGCGATGCTGCCGGAGAATCTGCCCCGAATACGGCCGTACTTCATGCTTCCTGAAGAGGGCAAGATTCTGGGTTGTTTGCAGGACTTCAAGAAGCTCCATCCCGATTTTGATGCCGTGCTTGAAGCGATTGCTCGTCGGCTGCCGGATGCTTTGTTTGTGATCGTTGAGCCGAATGTTCCCCATCTGACCCAGATCTTTCTCGATCGGATCGCTGTCTCGGCACCGACCATGGCGGAACGACTGCTGCTCCTGGCGCGCATGAGTCGCTCCGAATACATGGGACTGGCGGGTTGCCTGGATCTGATGCTCGATCCGATTCACTATGGCGGCGGCATCACCATCTTCGAAACGATGGCCACCGGCACACCGACCATCGGTCTGGACGGGCCTCTGCTGCGTTCTCGCGTGCTGGCTGGTGCCTATCGCCAGATGGGGCTGGAGGATGCACCGATCGCCACCAGCCTGGACGGCTATGTGGAGTTGGCGGTGACGCTGATGCAAGACGACGAGCGGCGCCTGGCCCTGCGTGAACGGATCCGCCAGGCGGCCTGCCAGCATCTCTACGACCGCATGGAGATGGTGCACGGTTTCGAGGATTTTGCCGTTGAAGCCATCACCCGGGCCCGCTTCAGTGCCTGAAGATCAGCGGCCCTCTTCCCAACAGCCGGCCCCTGCGGCTGAGCCTGGTTGCTCCTCGCTGCCGGCTGAATCCATCGGTGTTGACGAACTCTTCAGCCAAGCCATGGCTCGGCTGAAGATCGGCGACCTGGGGGCGGCTCAGGGCCTGGTTGAGCGTGCCCTGGCCCTCGATCCCGAGCACAGCGAATGTTGGTGTCTGCTGGGCAAGATCGCCCGCTACAGCGGTCGCTTCGGGGATGCCGTGGCGGCCTATGAGCAGGCCGCCGTGTTCGATCCCAGCCACGTGGGCTGTCGCACGGCCCTGGGCAACATCTACCGCAACCTGTCCATGCCGGAGGCTGCCATTCATTGGCATGGCGAAGCCCTGGCTCTGCGGCCCAACGAGTTGATCCTGAATCTCAACCATCTGTTCGTGCTACCGATTGTCGCCCGCTCAACGCAACAAATTGAGCAGTTGCGCCAACGTTGTCTTGAGGGGCTTTGGCAGCTGGAGAGGAGGCAGCAAAGTCTCGATTTCGGTGACTATCCGATGAGTCATCATCCCTATTACCTGATCTATCACAACCGTGATGATCGTGCCGTGCTGGAGACGTATGCCCGATTGATCCGTGCCCAGCTGCCGCAGCTTGAGGCCAGACCTCAGGCGCCCCGGCTGCCAACAGGCCGACGGCGGATTGGCTTCCTGTCGGGATTTTTCTTTGCTCATAGCAATAGCCGCGCCTTTGAAGGGCTGATCCGTGATCTCGATCGCCGCCATTTCGAAGTGGTGCTGATCCATTTATCCAGTTCCCATCCTGATCAGGTTCGCGATCGTCTCGATGCCAGCGCCGATCAGGTGCTGCTGCTGGCCGGCAGCCTGGCGGAGGCGGTCCGCCAGCTCCAGCAGCTCGATCTGCAGCTGCTGTTCTTCACCGATATCGGCATGCATCCAACGGCGATGTTGCTGGCCTGTTATCGGCTGGCGCCGGTGCAGGTCACAGGTTGGGGAGTGCCTCAGACCAGTGGATTGACAACGGTGGATTACTACATCTCCGGCGAGCTGGTGGAGTCCGCGGAGGCCGATTGTCAGTACAGCGAACATCTCGTTCGCCTGCCCGGCTTGCCTTGCTGTTACCTGGCTGAGAATCTGGAGCCGGCCATCCATGGCCGGGATTATTTCTTTCTGCCCGAGGATGTGCCGCTCTTCGGCTGCCTGCAGAGCTTCTGGAAACTTCATCCTGATTTTGATGGCGTGCTCGAGCAGATTGCCCAGCGGGTTCCCCAAGCCTGGTTTGTGTTCGTGGAGGCGGAAGTCACCTCCTACACCCAGATCTTTGTGGAGCGAATCGCCAGCTCGGCACCCACCCTCTCGCAGCGCCTCATCCTGTTGAGCCGCATGAACCGCCAGGAGTTCATCAGCCTGGCCGGATGCCTGGATCTACTGCTTGACCCCCCTTATTTCGGCAGCGGCATCACGCTGTACGAGACCATCCACACCGGCACGCCGATTGTCACGCTGCAGGGGGATTTTCTGCGCTCCCGCTACGTGGCCGGGGCTTACCGGTTGATGGGCTTGGAGCAGGCTCCCGTGGCCCACAGTCTGGAGGGCTACATCGACTGGGCTGTGACGCTGGCCCTGGACCCTGAGAGGCTGGCGTCCCTGCGGCTCGAGATTGCCGACCGATCCCGCCAGACCCTGTATGACCGAAGCGATGTGGTGGAGGCCTTTGCCGACTTTGCCATCAAGGCGATCGACCAGGCCTGCCCAGCCCCGGACTGAATCAGCGCCGCAGGTGCCGCAGCTGCCTCTGCCGCAGAGCCGGATTCAGAGCACCTGAACCACTTCGCTGACCTCGGGAATGGCTTCACGCAGCTTGCGCTCGATGCCCATTTTCAGGGTCATGGTGCTGCTGGGGCAGGACCCGCAGGCGCCCTGCAGCCGCACCTTGACGATCGGACCGTCCATTTCCACCACCTCGACGTTGCCGCCATCGGCCATCAGGTAAGGGCGCAGTTCATCAAGGGCGCGCTCGACGTTCTCCAGGGTGAGGGCCCGCGGATCGGCGGCTTCGGCGGAAGCGGGGACGGAGGTTTCCATGGCGGAGCTCTCGGCGGTCGTCATTGTCTGCTCAGTGCTGCTGTCGCCAGTGTAGGAACCGAGCCGCGCCGCTGGCTGTCCGGAATTCGCCGGAGTGGTTGCCTAGGATTCATCAGCTCTGGCCGGGCCTGAGGGCGGGGCCGGTACCCTTGACGCTCTCGGCCCGGGATCTGGCTGCCCGAGGGCCATGCCCCCCTGACTGCTCTGCCTTGCCTGACCCGACCGCCATGACCGAACTGCGATGACCGACGTTCCCGTTCAGCGGATCCGAAATTTTTGCATCATTGCTCATATTGATCACGGTAAATCCACCCTGGCGGATCGTCTGCTCCAGGCCACGGGCACGGTGGCGGCGCGTGACATGCAGGAGCAGTTTCTGGACAACATGGAACTGGAGCGGGAGCGGGGCATCACGATCAAGCTGCAGGCGGCCCGGATGGAATTCAAGGCGGCCGATGGAGAAAATTATATCCTCAACTTGATTGATACCCCTGGGCACGTTGACTTTTCCTATGAGGTGAGTCGCTCCCTTCAGGCCTGCGAAGGGGCGCTGTTGGTGGTGGATGCCAGCCAGGGGGTGGAAGCCCAGACCCTGGCCAATGTCTACCTGGCGCTGGCGAACGATCTCGAGATCATTCCCGTCCTCAACAAGATTGATCTGCCTGGCGCTGATCCAGAG
>CAIKWV010000362.1 GCA_903831165.1 uncultured cyanobacterium | reverse complement strand
CGGCGGTCATGCCTTTGGCGGTAAGGAAGATCACCGGCGTGCCCCCCAGGCGCTCATCGGCCCGCAGGCGCTTGAGCAGCCCGTAGCCGTCGCAGCGGGGCATCATCACGTCGGTGATCACCACATCGGGCAGCAGCTCCTGGGCCGCCGTCCAGCCCTCCTCGCCGTCATTGGCGGTGGTGACGTGGAAGCCCTCGTCCTCCAGGTAGGCCTTGACCGCGGTGAGCAGACCCGGCTCGTCATCCACCAGCAGCAGCCGCGCCGGCAGCTTGGCCGCCTCCTCGGCAGGGGCGCCGTTGGCGTCGGGGGAGGAGGGTGCTGGGGGATTGGCGCTGGAGGCACCGCTGACGCCGGCCATGGATTCACTGCTCATGGCGGAAATCTATCCAGGTTTGCCGGTTCGGGACCACGGCGGCCGGATCGGGGCGCCAGGCCACGGATGAGCGTTGTCCTGAGATGCCTCAGCGCCGCGGCGCCACCAGCACCTCTTCCCGCTCGACCAGCTGGCCGCTGTAACCCAGGGAGCGGGCCACGGCCCCGAGGCTGGCCGGATCCTTGCCGGCCTGGGCCGGCACACACACGGCCCACCAGATCAGGTGGTCGAGGCGATTGGCCTTGGTGATCGGCCCGCCGGGATTGAGCTCCCGCACGATCAGGCGGGTGGCGGTGCCGGTGACCCGCATCGGCCCGGTGGTGCTGCAGCGGATCTTGTCGGTGGAGATCGTGACCCGATCCAGCGTCTCCTGCCAGATCTGCACACTGCGGTTGTCGGCCATCAGCGGATCGGCCTTGATGCCGTACACGCCGATCGTCTGCGGCCCCAGGCGGCTGGTCCACTCCTGCAGGACCACCAAATCCGGCGGCCGCGGCGCCTTGGCATCAGCGGGCGGGGGATTGTCCGCCGCCGCCGCTGGGCTCATCAGCCCGGGCAGCGAAGCCGCCGGCAACAGGGCCAGCAAAGCCGGGGCCGCCAGCGCCAGCAGCGGCAGCACCGCCGGGGTCAGGGGCCGAAGGGCAGACCGCCGCAGGGCCGCAAAGCCTGGGCGGCGTGTCGAACGCAGGAACGTCAGCATGGCCCCATGCTCGCCTACCTCGACCACCACGCCACCACCCCGTGTGACGAACGGGTTCTGGCCGCGATGGCGCCCTGGTGGCACCAGCTGTTCGCCAATCCCGCCAGCCGCCTCTACCGGCCCGCCCTCGAGGCCGCCGCCGCCGTCGAGATCGCCCGCGGCCAGGTGGCGGACGCCCTGGGAATGCCCGCCGGGGCGGTGATCTTCTGCAGCGGCGCCACCGAGGCCAACAACCTGGCCCTCAAGGGCGTGGCCGAAGCCGCCCTGGAGCGCGGCGAGCGCCGCCGCGGTCTGATCACGGTGGCCACGGAGCACCGGGCCGTGCTCGATCCGCTGGCCTGGCTGCACCGCCACGGCTTGCCGCTGACCGTGCTGCCGGTGCAGTCCGATGGCCTGCTGGACCTGCAGCGCCTGGCTGACGCCATCGGCCCGGACACGCTGCTGGTGTCGGTGATGGCCGCCAACAACGAGATCGGCGTGCTTCAGGATCTGGCCGCCATTGGCCAGCTCTGCCGCCGGCACGGCGTCCTGTTTCACTGCGATGGCGCCCAGGCGGTGGGGCACATCCCCCTGGCGATGGCCGACCTGAACATCGACCTGCTCAGCCTCAGCGGCCACAAGCTCTACGGCCCCAAGGGCTGCGGTGCCCTGCTGCGCCGCGAGGGCGTGGCCCTGGCCCCCCAGCAGCACGGCGGCAGCCAGGAAGGGGGGCTGCGGGCCGGCACCCTGGCGGTGCCCCTGCTGGTGGGGCTGGGGGCGGCGGTGGAGCTGGCCCTGGCGGACCAAGGCGAGCGCAGCGCCCGGCTCACGACCCTGCGGGATCGGCTCTGGGACGGCCTGCAACGGTTGGGGGGAATCCAGCTGAACGGCCACCCCAGCCAGCGCCTGGGCCACAACCTCAACGTCAGCGTCGACGGCGTGGATGGGGCGCGGCTGCACCGGCTGCTGCGCAGCGAACTGGCGGTCAGCAGCGGCTCCGCCTGCAGCCAGGGCAGCCCCTCCCAGGTGCTGGCGGCCCTGGGCCGCAGCCGCCAGCAGGCCGCCGCCTCGATCCGCTTCGGGCTGGGACGCGACAGCAGCGGCGCCGACATCGATCGGGCCCTGGCGGCCGTGGCCGCCGCCGTGGCCGAACTCCGGCATCCCGCCTAGCTTTCAGCCATCCGTAGGTCCGCTGATGACCGCCCCGTCCCCCGGTCGAGCGGCCACCCGACTGAACATCGGCGATGCCCTGCACGATGGCTGGCAGGCCTTCTGCCGCAACCCGGGCTCCTTTGTCCTGTTCGCCATGCTGCTCTGGGGCCTGCAGACGGGCTTCCAGCTGCTGCAATCGCGCCTGGGCGTCAATGGCGGGGTCTCGACCAGCCCCTTGGATTGGCTGCTGGCCCTGGTGGGCCTGGTGGGTGCCTTCGCCAGCTACTACTGGGGCCGGATCGGCATCGTGCGCGCCGCCCTGAAAAGCCTCGACGGCCATCGCCCCCGCTTCATCGAGATGGTCCGCTGGGATGGCGAACCGATCGGACGCCTGTTCAGGGCCTCGCTGCTGCTGGGGGCCTTGCTGGTCGCTGCCGCCCTGGCGATCGTTGCCGCGGTGGTTGTCCCCCTGGTCTTCCTGGTCGCCACGGATCAGGCCCGGGGAGGCAGTGGGATAGCGGTTCCGGATCTGGCGTACATCGCGCTGTTGATTCTGCTGGTGCTGCTGGTCGGCCTGCTGCTGGTGGCAGCGATCTATCTCAATATCAACCAGCAGTTTCAGAGCCAGATTTCCCTGACCGAGCAGCTGGGTCCCTGGGCCACCCTGCGGCGCGGTCGCGCCCTGGCGGATCCCCAATGGCCGCTGCTGCTGCTGCTGGTGATCATCGAGGGGCTGCTCTGCATCCTTGGCGCTCTGGCCTGCTTCGTCGGCTTCTTCGTGGCCTGGCCCGTGGCGCTGTGCATCACCACCGCCGCCTATCGGCAACTGCTGGTGTTGGAGACCACGCAGCGACGGCCTTCGGTACGGGCCAGTTTCCCGGGCTGAAGCGGCCGCGGGGGCAGATCGCGGCTTGCGAAGCCACTGGTCAGGGATCGATCCCCTCAATCAGCTGGATCAGGACCCTGCGGCCTAACCCCAGCGCACGCTCAGCAGCACGAAACCGAGCACACCCACCACAGCCAGCAGCATCTGGGCCAGGCGGCTGACCAGCATGCCGGCCACCACCGCCAGGCCGACCTGCAACGAGCGCTTGAGGCGCGACAGCCCGAACGGCCCCAGGGCGGTGGGGGCACTCAGCAATTCACCCAGGCTGGCGCCCAGCAGCGGCCCCACCAGGGCCCCCAGCAAGGGTCCACCAACAGGCAGCGCCGGCAACAGGCCCAGCAAACCCACCACCAGGCCGATCGCCGAGCCGATGTAGGCCCAGCGCGTGGCCTGCAGCCGAGCGGCCCCCAGCACCAGCCCCAGGGCCTCCGCGCCCCAGCCCAGCAGCAGGATCAGCGAACCCAGCAGCAAGGTGGGCCAGGCCGTGGCCCAGCCCACCGCCGCCACCCAGATCAGCGCGCCAAGCGGCAACAACGCCAGGCCGGGCAGCACCGGCAGCAAGGTGCCGGGGATGGCCAGCAGCTGCAGCGCCAGGGCCGCCCACCAGAGCAGATCGCTGCGGGCCAGCACCGGGCTCGTCGTTGCCAGCAGCGACACAGCGGGCGGGATCGACAGCAGCGAGAACGGACTCAGCAAGGCAGAAGCAGAAGGGAAGAAGCCGTCAGCAAGGCGGAAAGCGAGATCAACGGCGCCGGGCCACTCTCAGCTTGGCCGAGCGGCTGCGGGGATTGGCCTCGGCCTCGGCTGCCTCGGCCACCAGCGGCTTACGGGTCAGTCGCTCCAGCCGTTCATCACTCAGAAAGGCGGTCTTGACGCGCCGATCCTCGAGCGAATGGAAGCTGATGATCGCCAGGATGCCGCCCGGCAGCAGCCAGTCGGGGGCGCGCTGCAGCAGCCGATCGAGCTGGCCGAGCTCGTCGTTGACCGCAATCCGCAGGGCCTGGAAGCTGCGAGTAGCCGGATGGATGCGGCCGCGCCGGGCCTTCGGTGGATAGCAACCGGCCACGGCGTAGGCCAGCTCGCTGGTGCTGCGCTCCCGCCAGGGCTTTCCCTCCCGCTCGGCCACCAGCCGCCGGGCGATCCGCCGCGACAAGCGCTCATCGCCGAACTGAAACAGCAGATCCGCCAGCGCCCCTTCTTCCACCCGATCGAGCAGCTCGGCGGCGCTCTCGCCCGCCTCAGGATTCATGCGCATGTCAATCGGCCCCTCAGCGCGGAAGCTGAAGCCCCGCTCGGCCCGATCCAGCTGCGGGCTGCTGACGCCCAGATCCGCCAGCACCGCCACGGCGCGCTGGTCAACCGGCGGCGTCCAGGCGCCGAAGCTTGCGGCCTCGATCCGGACCCGCTCGCCATAGGGGGCCAGCTGCGCGGCCGCCGCCGACCGGGCGGTGGGGTCCCGGTCAAGGCCGATGAGCTGCCAGTCAGGGTGGGCCTCCAGCAGCAGGGCACTGTGGCCGCCGCCGCCAAGGGTGCAGTCGATCAGCAGGGGGGCTGGAGCCGCCACCGGCAGCCCGGACGATGGGGCGCAGGCCGCCAGCAGTTCAGCGGCCAGCACGGGCTGGTGGGCGAAGGCGGCATCTGGAGGGATCGGCATGGGGGCCATCCTCGGATCATGCCCAGCCCAAGGCCCCTGCCATTGAGCTCTGGCAGGGCTGGGGCATCACCGGCCTCCAGGCCGTGATGAAGCCAACAACAGACCTCAGGCACGACAGCCACCAAAAAGGAGGAGGTCCTGGTCGATGGCTTACGCAGGCGCCCGGCTCCGTGCCCATGGAGTTCGCTGCACCACTTAGACGAGTGGCGATGGCCTGCCGAACGCCGCACCGGCCTCCCCGTCATCCCATGGCGCCAGCGCTTCATCCAGCAGCCGATCGAGCCGTTGGGCCAGGGTGCGGGCCGTGGGATAAGCGAACAGCAACGCCGGTTGAAGCTCCAGGCACAGCTGATCGGCCAGGCGGCTGATCACCCGCGAGCCAGAGAGTGAATCACCGCCGAGCAGAAAGAAATTGGCATCCCGGCCCGAGGGCTTCTGTTCGAGCACCTCCGCCATGGTGGCGGTGATCAGTGCTTCCAGCTCGCCGCAGGCCGGCTCCTCAGCGAACAGGAGCACGTCGGCGAGCCGTCCGGCCAGGCCGGAACGCTCGGGTTTGCCGCTGTCTCCGGCCGGCAGCTCGGCCAACAGCAGGATGCGGGAAGGCACCTCATGGGGAGCCAGCGCCGAGCGGGCATGGCGGCGCAGCTCCTCCTCCGTAGTGCCTGCGCCGAGCCGCAGCACCACCGCCGCCGCCAGATCTTCCCCCCAGCGTGGGATGGGGAACCGGAAAGGCCTGGGCCTCCCGCACCGCTGGATGGCGGAGCAGGGCCGCGTCCACGACGGCCGGCATCAACTTCATGCCGCCGCGGTTGATGCGTTCATTGAGGCGGCCGCGTAAATACAGATATCCCTCGCCATCCAGCCGACCTTCATCGCCCGTCTGCAACCAGCCATCAGCGAAGCGATCAGCCTGCTCGTCCCGATTCCCCAGATATCCCTCCATCACCGGAGTGCCCCGCACCACCACCTGCCCCCAGGTATCGGGCGGAACCGGCTCACCGGCGGGATCCACGATGGCCAGCGCTTCCACCACCGGCCTGCCCACCGAACCTGGCCGGGGCGCATCAAGGGGATTGCCACAGATGTGCGGGCACTCGCTCATGCCGTAGGCCTCAATCACCGGCACGCCAAAGGCGCTGCGCAGCTCGTCGATCAGACAGCCGGGGAGAGAGATCGCCCCGGAGCGCAGAAAGCGGAGGCGATGCCCGGCAGCCAGAGGGGTGCGTCCCTGCTGATCAAGCAGGGCGCGATGCATGGCGGGGGGCAGGCTGATCCAGCTGATCTCCAGCTCCGCCAGCCCGGCCAACACCGCAGCGGGATCGAAGCCTGCGGCCACCACCACGCTGCCGCCGCTGGCCAGGGGCATGAGCAGAGCGGAAACCAGGCCATGCACGTGATGCAGGGGCAAGGCCAGCAGGGTCCTGTCGGTGGGGCTGAGGACCAGGGAGCGGGCCGTCGCCCCGCATCCCCGGAGCAGGGATACCTGGCTGTGACACACCCATTTCGGCACCCCGGTGGTTCCCGAGGTGGCAATCACGATGGATTTGCCGATGCTCTCTGGCTCGCCTACAGCTCCGCTCTGGCCATCAGCGGCGGGATTGAGCAGAAGCTCCGGATCCAGCAGCGGGATCCCCAGGGCGGTGGCCACCGCCGCCAGCGCCGGTTCCGCGCCCCCGGCCAGCACCACGGCCGCGGGCGCCAACGCCTGCAGCACCGCGGGCCAGCGTTCCGCCGGGGTGCCGGCGCGCAGGGGCGCCAGGCTGCAGGCCCCAGCCACCTGCAGCGCCACGACGGCCCCATCCAGCCCCTGGGGCATCAGCACCGCCACCCGCTTGGAGGCGCTGAGCCCGGCCTGGCGCAGCACCCTGCGGCCCCCCTCGAGGCGATGCCCCAGATCCGCCCGCGTCAGCCATGGGCCCTGCGTGCCGCGGAGGGCTGGTGCCTGCGGGTCCTGATCCCGCCAGATCTGAAGCGCCTCACAGATGGTCCTGGCTGGCTTCATCGCGACGCGGAGCAGCTGAGGCTGTAGGGCGCCACCACCTCGGGATCGAGGGCCGGCAGGGGAAGCTCGAGAAGCCGGGGACCCCGGGGCGGCAGGGCGGCCAGCGCCGCCGCGATCTCCTGGGTGCCTTCGACCCGGCAGGCAGGCAATCCCATCGAAGCCGCCAGAGCGCACCAGTCGACAGGGGGCACCTGACTCAGGCCCTGAGCCCCGGATCCCTGCATCCGTTCATAGGGGCCTCCGAGCACACCGTTGACGGCCAGCACGAAGGTGATCGGCAGCTGGTGTTGCACCGCCGTTGCCCACTCATGGGCCTGCATCCGGGCGCTGCCATCGCCCGTGAAGCAGCACACGGGCCGATCGGGCTCATGGAAGGCGGCGCCGATCGCGGCAGCGATCGCCCAGCCCATCGGACCGCTCTGGGGGCAATCGAACAGCCGGAGGCCCCGCCCCTCGAACTCCATCCGCATGGCGTGGCGGGCCTGGCCGGCATCGCCGAACCAGAGCGTCCCGGAGGGAAGGCTCGCCAGGAGGGCGCGCACCACGGCTCGATAGGAGCAGGGCTCAATCGGCTGCTGGGCGCCAGGGAAAGGGTCGGCGGGCACGACCGGGCCGGTCAGCTGGTGATGCCGCTCGAACCCCAGCCGAGGCGGCAGGCTCTCCCCACCGGCTGCGGGCCAGGGTGCCGCCAGGATGTCAGCGGGGATCGTGAGCGCGGCGGGCCTGCCTGCGGCCAGGGCATCGCAGACAAGCTCAAGCCCGGCTGGCAGTTCCAGAGGACTGCTGATCTGCAAACCAGGGAACTGCAGGGCATCCAGCAGTTCCCGGTCGCGGCTGCCGAGCGCCCCGGTGTCCTGGAAGGTCGGCAGGCCGGTCGTGCTCGTCTGTCCGATGATCGCCAGCAGCGGGAAGCCCTCCGCCCGGGCTGCCTGCAGGGCCGGAATCAGCATCGCCAGGCCTGGACCACCCCCGCAAAACACCAGGCCAGCGCGAGCGCTGGCCATGGACCACCCCTGGGCCATGAAGCCCGCTCCGGTTTCGGAAGCAGCGATCACCACCGGCATGCCCTGGCTGAGCAGAGCCTGGGGCAAGGGATCGATGTGGTGGCCCAGATAACCGAAACAACGGTCGAAACCACGGGCAGCCAGGCTGCGGGCCAGATGATCGGCAACGATGGCGCTCATCCCATGAACGCCCCGCCATTGACATCGAGCGTGGCACCGGTGATGTAGCTCGCCTCGTCGGAGGCCAGAAACACGATCGCCGCCGCGATCTCCTCGGGAGTGGCAAAACGACCGAGTGGGATCCCGGCAATCACCTGGGCACGGATCTGCTCGGGCCTCTGCTCCCACCGCTCCTCCACACGTGCGGTCACCGTGATGCCGGGCGCTACGCAGTTCACCCGGATACCGCAAGGGCCCAGCTCCTGGGCGAGCTGGCGCGTGAATCCAATCAGACCCGCCTTGGCCGCGACATAGTCACAGGCAGCCATGTCGGTGCGATGGCGTCCTGCCTTGGAGGACACGTTCACGATCGAGGCTGAGCCTGTGGCCTTGAGAAGGGGAAGAGCCGCCTGGGTGACCATCACCGCCAACTTGAGATTCTGGCGAAGGGTCTGATCCCAGTCCTCGGGGGAGAGCGAGGCAAAATCCGAGGCATGGTGACTGCCGCCGGCATTGTTCACCACCACATCCAGGCGACCAAAATCACGCTGGATCGAGCCGATCAGGTCGTTCACCACGCCGCGATCCGAGCAGTCACCGGCGAAGGCGCTGACGCCGGGGTGCAGCGCACGAAGATCGGCGACCGCCCGGGCCAGATCCGACTCCTGCCGCGCGGTGATCACAATCCTGTATCCACGCTTCGCCAGCGACCGGGCCGTCGCCAGACCGATCCCGCGGGAGGCGCCCGTGATCAGGGCCACGCGATCCTCAGCGGCCAAGGACTCGGCAGCCTGTTCCGACGGCATGGGGTGAAGGCTTCGAGCGGATCAAGCTTGATAAAACTATGGCCAAGACCCGTTGGCATAGGAGCACCACGTTCTCGCCGGACCGCGCAGCAAGGCGCCGATCTCGTTGCAATGGAAGTGTGATGTCGATGGCGTTGCCGCTCGGAAGTCGCACCGGCCAGGGCCGCCATGGCAGGAGTGGCTTGATCAGGTCCCATGGCCCGAGAAAAAGGGTGCTGAGCACCCTGACGGCACGTGCTCAGAGAAGCCACAGCTCCGCCGGGATCGGCAGATGCACAGACGCAGGCCCCTTTGGTTGGCCCCCTGCCTGATCTCCCGGCAGGCTCCCTAGAATCCGCCCCACCTCGGCAACGGCCCGCCAGCCGCCCCTCTCCATGACCCAGCTGGAAACGCGCACGGAGCCGATGGTGGTCAACTTCGGCCCCCATCACCCCTCGATGCATGGGGTGCTGCGGCTGGTGGTCACCCTCGATGGCGAGGACGTGGTCGACTGTGAACCGGTGATCGGTTACCTGCACCGGGGGGTGGAAAAAATTGCCGAAAGCCGCACGAATGTGATGTTCGTGCCTTACACCAGCCGCTGGGATTATGCAGGGGGGATGTTCAACGAGGCGATCTCGGTGAATGCCCCCGAGCGGCTTGCCGATGTGAAGGTGCCGAGGCGGGCCAGCTACATCCGGGTGTTGATGCTGGAGCTCACCCGTATCGCTAACCATTTGCTTTGGCTTGGTCCATTCCTGGCGGATGTGGGCGCCCAAACGCCTTTCTTCTACATCTTCCGGGAGCGGGAGATGATCTACGACCTCTGGGAGGCTGCCACCGGCCAGCGGATGGTGAATAACAACTATTTCCGCATCGGTGGCGTGGCGGCGGATTTACCCTATGGCTGGCTGGAAAAGTGTGAGGATTTTTGTAATTGGTTTGCCGTTAAGGTGGATGAATACGAAAAGCTAATCACCAACAATCCGATCTTCCTGCGCCGAATTGAGGGGTTGGGGATAATCACCAAGGAGCAGGCAATTAATTGGAGTCTCTCCGGACCGATGCTGCGGGCCTCCGGGGTGCCCTGGGACCTGCGCCGGGTGGATAATTACGAGTGCTATGCAGATTTTGATTGGGATGTGGCCACGGCCACTGAGGGTTGTTGTTATGCCCGCTATCGGGTGCGCATTCAGGAGATGCGTGAATCGCTGAAGATCCTGCGCCAAGCCCTCAAGCAGATCCCCGGTGGACCCACTGAAAACCTCGAGGCCCGCCGCCAGTTGGAAGGAAAAACCAGTGAGTTCTACGGCTTTGATTATCAGATCGTTGCCAAGAAGGTGGCACCCACCTTCAAGATTCCCAATGGACAGCTTTATACCCGGCTGGAATCCGGCAAGGGGGAGCTGGGGGTATTCATCATTGGCAACAACGATGTAACCCCCTGGCGTTGGAAGATCCGGGCGGCAGATTTCAACAATCTGCAGATCCTGCCCCACCTGCTTAAGGGGGTAAAGGTGGCAGATATCATGGCAATCTTGGGGTCAATTGATGTGATTATGGGCTCTGTGGATCGCTGAGCGGGCATCATTTTGCTGCCCCTTAAAGATGATTTTTTACTCTTGTGCCGCACGGTTCGTTTTGGCGACACCGATGCGGCTGGGGTAATGCATTTCCACCAGTTGTTGCGCTGGTGCCATGAGGCCTACGAAGAAAGTCTTGAGCGGTTTGGCATTGCCGCCGCGGAGCTGTTCCCCCGGCCTGGGGCTGCCCCGGCCCTGCTG
>CAIKWV010000361.1 GCA_903831165.1 uncultured cyanobacterium | reverse complement strand
TAGGCGGGGTCTGGGGCATCAAGCCGTCAAGCCGATGGGCCCCAATCCGGGCCCATGGCGCCCAATCTTCCCGCTCGGTAAGATTGGGGATCTCCGCAAGGGGCTGCGTGGGCTTTCATCCCGATCGGGAAGATCAGCTGGTGCGGGTCGAGTCGGCAGCGGCCCTGGGACAGGCAGTCAAGGCCCAGAGGCTCCGCCTTGGCATGACCCAGGCGGAAGTGGCCCTGGTGGCTGGGGTCGGCGTCCGCTTCATTGGCGAACTGGAAGCGGGCAAGCCAACCCTGCAGCTGGAGCGGGCCGTGCAGGTGGTTCGGGCGCTGGGCTTCCAGCTGCAGCTGGCCTTGCCATGAGCCAGCAGCTGGCGGTGTGGCTCTTTGAGGCCTGCGTTGGAGTGCTCAGCCTGGAGCAGGGCCAGCTCCGCTTTGCCTACCTGGCGAGTTGGCTGGAGAACCCCCAGGCGGTGCCGCTCTCCCAGGGCCTGCCCCTGCAGAACGAGCCGTTTGGCGACCAGGCCGCCCGCTCTTTTTTCGCCGGGCTGTTGCCTGAGGGGGGGATGCGGCAGCTGCTGGCGCGGCAGTTGCAGCTCTCTGGGGGAAACGATTTCGGCTTGCTGCAGCGCCTTGGTGGCGACTGTGCCGGCGCGGTGCGACTCCTGGAGCCTGATGGGGCCGCTGGGGCCCACCAGCCACCCCGGGTTGCCTGGCTGGGGCCCGAATCGTTGCGGGCTGTCCTCGCCGACCTCCCGACCAGTCCCATGCTGGTGGCTCGGGGCGAATTGCGCCTATCGCTGGCCGGGGCCCAGAGCAAGCTGCCGGTGGTCGTGCTTCCAGGGCCGGCGGATTTGGGGCCGGTTGATCCAAGCGAGGGGCTGATCGAGCCGGTGGGGGGAGAGGGGTTGCGGATCGGCCTGCCCCTGGCGGGAACCCCCAGCACCCACATCCTCAAGCCAGAGATTGGGGCCTTTGGCGGCAGTGTCCTCAACGAGGCGTTTTGCCTGCACCTGGCCGCCGCGATGGGCCTGCCGGTGGCCCAGGCCCAGATCCTGCCTGTGGGGTCGCAATCGGTCTTGTTGGTGCAGCGCTACGACCGCACGGGCCTTCCTGCCCCCGGGGAGGGATCCGCCGCTTTAGCCCAGCTCCGCCGGTTGCATCAAGAAGACTTTGCCCAGGCCCTGGGGGTTGGACCGGAGTTGAAATATCAAAACGAGGGTGGGCCCGATTTGAGGGCCTGTTTTGACTTGCTGCGGCGGGTGTGTCGGCCCAGTGGGCTGGCGGTCTTGCGGCTCCTCGATGCCGTGATCTTCAACGCCCTGGTGGGCAACCACGATGCCCATGCCAAAAACTTCTCGCTGCTCTATCGGGGACCCCAGCCGGAATTGGCGCCGCTCTATGACCTGCTCTGCACGGCTACCTATCCCCAGCTCAGCGACAAGATGGCCATGAAAATTGGCAGCCGCTATCGCTTCAGCCAACTGATGCCGCGCCATTGGCAGCAGTTGGCCCAATCCGCCGGCCTGTCCTGGCCCCAGGTGCGGCTTCGGTTGCAAAGGGTCTCGGAACGGCTGCCCCGGGTTGCCGAGCAGTTGCAGGCCCAGTCGCCGTTTGCTGGGGAACCGATAGTTCAACAGATCACAAGCCTGATTAGGCAGCGCTGCGCCCTCACCCAGCGGCGCCTGGCCGATCCCCCGCCGTGATCCCGCAAACTGGCGCCAGTGCCCGCTGAGCGTCCCGTGGAGAAACTGCAGAGCCTGCGGGGTCTGGTGGATCTGCTGCCGGCCCACACGCCCC
>CAIKWV010000360.1 GCA_903831165.1 uncultured cyanobacterium | reverse complement strand
TGGTTGACCGCTCACGAGGGGATCTGCTGAATCCGGTTGCCATGCGCAGGGCACCGGGCCATGCCTGCTCCCCTCACCGCTCAACTGATTGCGCTGTACATGTCCAAACGACGAGCCGGCTACCGCCAGGTATTGGCCGCCGGCTGAGACCAGGGCTGCCGGTCTGGGGCAGCCATCGCAGGCGGGAAGTGCCATGCTGCAGACCCGGGCTTTCCGCCGGAGGGGGAGTCGAAACAACAACCGAATTCAGTCGATGCGCATCGCTATCAGCGGATCCCATTCCCTCGGTAAATCCACTCTGGTCGATGCCTGGCTCAGGGCTCATGGCGAGTATCAGCGGGAGGAGGAGCCTTATCGCGCCCTGGGGCTGCATGGCCCTTATGAGATTCGCTTCCGCGAAGCCTCGACCCGGTTACAGAATGGCATTCAGCTTTATTACTGCATCAGTCGTGTGCATCGCTACGGAGGCCCTGGTGAGGCCGTGATCTTTGATCGCTCGCCGGTCGATTACATCGCCTACTCCCAGTACACCGCCAACCAGGGTCAGAGTGACATCGACCAGGATTTCGTCGAAACGATGGTGCCGGCGGTGCGTGAATCCCTCGACCATCTCGACATCCTGGCCTTCGTCCCCAAAAGCGAACGCTGGCCGGTGGACATGGAGGACGACGGCATTCGCCCTGTTGACCATGGCTATCGCGATGAAGTGGATGCGATTTTCAAGCAGATCTACCGGCAGGGTCGCCATGCCGTGCTGCCCAGCCACAGGCCACCGCTGCTCCTGGAGCTCTGGGGCCCGACGGAGCAACGGCTTGAGCAACTGCAGCAAGCCGTGATCCAGCGCCAGGCGTCGGTCGGCGGTTGAAGTGTCAGCGGCGTCAGCGGCAGGCTGGGCGCGTACGAGCGAATCCGTCGGCTGACCTCGTCGTCTGACCTCGCCGGCTGCCTTCAGGCGGGTCCTGGCCGCCCACTGGGACAGCCAGGCTGAGAACCGCTTCACGTTTCTTCACGCGAGTTGCCAGGATCTCCGGGTTGATCTTCTTGTCATGTCCACGTCTCTGGTTCTGGAACTGTTCTCCGGCTTTATGGCCGCCTGTATCGCCCTCTGGTTCATCGTCCTCAGCCGCTCCGCTCAGCCGCAGCAGGCGGGGGCGTCCCCGGTCCCTGCCTGGCTGAGCGCTGTGGGGGGCAGCGCTGCGATCCGCCAGGCGTTGAGCGCCTACTTCCTGCGCGAGGGTCTGCTGGCCAGCATCGGCCTGCTGCTGCTGCGTCTGGCCATCGGCGTGATGATGATTCACCACGGCCAGGAGAAGCTGGCTGATCCCCAGCAGTTCGCCAACACCTATGTGGCGTCGCTACATCTGCCCTTCCCCCTGTTCTTCGCCTATGCCGCCGGTTTCTCCGAGCTGATCGGCAGCTGGCTGCTGAGCCTGGGTCTGCTTTCCCCCCTCGGCGCCCTCGCCATCACCGGCACGATGACGGTGGCGGCCTACCAGCACATCCTTACGGCCGGCCTCAACATCTACGTGCTGGAGCTGGTGGTTCTCTATCTCGGTGGCAGTGTGGCGTTGCTGCTGCTCGGCCCCGGTCGCTTGTCCTTCGACGGGGCGATCGTCGCTGAACTGATCGAGGCCCCGGCAGATGAGGCTGAGCAGACCGGCGAATCCATGGGACTGGCCCCGGTTCTTGTGCGTGTCAGCAGCAGCGAGCGCTCCTGAGCCCACTCGCGAGCGGCTTTTGGGCGTGGGTTTCGCACTGCTGGTTGGGGTGCTGCCACCGATCGAACGTTGCTAGCCAACCCCTTCCCGCCAGCCCGTTGTGCGACGTGGTCAGGAGAGATCCAGGCCCAGTTGGATCGCTCCGTGGTCGTCGTTCTCAGAAACACGGCGACGACGGGCTCCGCTGCGACCGCCAGACAGGCCCGAGCGCCGCGAGCCATGCCTGTCCTGGATCGCATCCGCCAGCTCATGGAATCCCTGTTGCTGGCGCCTGGCCCAGAGCCGCTCCCGCGCTTCCCGGGCGGCGACCGTGGGCTCCACGATCGGCCGCGGGTAGTCGATGCCGAGCA
>CAIKWV010000359.1 GCA_903831165.1 uncultured cyanobacterium | reverse complement strand
TCCGGATCGGGAGTCTGCTCAGCGTCCTCCAGGGCCGAAAGCACCCGCCGACGGATCTCGTCGGCGTGCTCGCGGATCTTCCTCGGCGGCGCCAGTTCACGCCATTCCTCGTGGCCGAAGTAGGTGCTGCCAGAACCCGTGGCCAGGATCAGGCTGTCGTAACGCAGGCGACGGTCGTTGAACACCACCTCCCTGGCCTCGGCGTCGAGATCGACCACCTCACCCAGCAGCACCTGCACGTTGGCGGCCTTGGCCAGCAACTGCCGCAACGGCGTGGCCACATCCGCTTCGGCTACCAGCCCGGAGGCCACCTGATACAGCAGGGGCTGAAACAGATTGAAATTGCGCTTGTCGACCAGGGTCACCCGCACCGGCTTGCCGGTAAGCCGATGGGCCGCCTGGAGTCCGGCAAACCCCCCGCCGACGATTACCACGTGGGGCCAACTCTTCATCACGGCCTCGCTCGGCTCAAGCTCGAGGAAGAAGCGTTCCTTCACCATCGATCCAGTCGACAAGTTGGATGCAAGGTAGTGGCAATCCTGATCGGCGAGCCCTGCCCTGCCAGGATGCGCACACCTTCACCCCCAACTCCCGTGACGCTCAACGCCCTGCAGGCCTTCGTCAGCAGCGCCGCCGCCGATGACCAGCTGCGCCAGAAACTGCACGCCGCCTCCGGTCTGGACGATGTCGTCGACTTGGCGAGCAGCCAGGGTCACGAATTCAGCAAGGCCACCCTGCTCAAGGCCCATGCGGAGGCCATCAGCAAAGCCCCCGACCACGCCCTTGAAGCGATCAACAGCTGGGGCGACGCCCTGATGCACGCCTTCGGCGCCACCGACAAGGACTGAGCCCAAGCCCAGCCGGTGCGGGATCGGTGACAGCCCTGTAGCAAAAGGACACAGATACAGGACAGGCGAACAGGTCTAGGCATGGTGAATGAGCACACCGTGGCCAGGGCCCGATGCAGCAGCTGCTGCCACCGCTCAACGAGCACAACCTGCCCTGGATGGACACGATCCATCCAATCGTGGTCCACTTCGTCATCGCCATGGCGGTGATCAGCGTGATCTTCGATCTGATCGGCGTTTTGACCCGGCGACCGAACCTGTTTGAGGTCAGCTTCTGGAACCTGCTGTTCGCCACGGCGGCCATCTTCGTGGCGATCATCTTTGGCCAGGTCGAAGCCGGCTTGGCCGATCCCTACGGAGCCTCCCGCTCGATCCTCAATCTGCACAGCACCCTGGGCTGGTCCCTGTCAGGTGTCCTGTCGCTGCTCACCGGCTGGCGCTACGTGCTCCGCAACCGGGATCCCCAGACCCTGCCCCTGCCGTTCCTTGCCGCGGATGTGGTTCTGGCCCTGCTGGTGGCGGTCCAGGTGACCCTGGGTAACCAGCTGATCTGGGTCTACGGCCTCCACACCGTGCCGGTCGTCGCCGCCGGTCGCGCCGGACTGATCTGATGACCTTCCCCTCGTTCCTGATCCCGACGGCGGCCGCCTTGCCACGGCTGATTGCAGAGACAGCCAGCATTCCTGCCGAATCGCCGATCGACCAGCTGGCCAGTTGGGTCGGTCCCAACGACCTGCCCTACAGCCTGCCGATCCATCCGAACCTGGTCCATTTCACGATTGGCCTGTTCGTGATCTCGGTCGCCTTTGACATCGCCGGGGCGCTCTATCCGATCGAGAAGCGGGTGTTCCGCTTCCTGGCCCTGCCGATCACCCGGGCCGGCTTCCATGACGTGGGTTGGTACAACCTGCTGGCCTGCGCCATCGTCAGCTTCTTCACCGTGGCAGCCGGCTTCTTCGAGATGCTGCTGGCGGTCCCGATCCCCGGAGTGACCAGCACCATCGGCCTACAGAGCATGGAGACCATGCTCTGGCACGGCGTCGGTGGGGTGGCCATTCTGGTCGCGATCATCGCCATGACCGTCTGGCGCGGCTACCAGCGCTTCCTCTGGCGCCGCGATCTGGGGCGTCAGGTGCAGTGGCTCTACCTGCTGGTGGGGCTGGGTCTGTTCCTGGTGATCGGATTGCACGGCACCCTCGGTGCTGAACTGGCCGGGGAGTTCGGCGTGCACATCACGGCCGACCAGCTGCTGTCCTCAGGGGCTGATCTGAACGTCGCCCTTCCTTAGGGAATTCTCCCCATGACATCCTCATCCCCACGCCGCCTCGGCCCCATTGCCCTGGCAGCCCTGGCCATCTGGATCGGCCTGCTGGCGCTGATCAGCTACTGGATGGCGGGCCAGTCCTACCACTGGCTGCCGGTTCAGGCTTCGAACGCCGCCCCCCTGGTCGACGGTCTGTTCAGCTTCGAGACCGGGCTAGGCACCTTTGTGTTCCTCGGGGTGATCTCGGTGATCGCCTGGGTAGTCCTGATGCATCGCGCCGAGAAATACGACCAAAGCGATGCCGAGCCGATTGAAGGCAATACCAAACTTGAGGTGATCTGGACCCTGATCCCCCTGGCCATCGTGATGGCCATCGCCGTTTATGCGATGCGGGTCAACCATGAACTGGGGGTCCTCGGCCCGATGGAACATATCCATCCCAACAACCCAGTTGAGGCCCAAGGCGGCTATCCGGGTGATCGGCTGCCGGCTGAATCGATCGAAGTGATCGCACGTCAATGGTCCTGGGAGTTCCGCTATCCCGAGTCCCATGTCTCGGCGACCGAACTGCATCTGCCGGTCGATCAAGCCGTCACGTTCCGCCTCACCTCCGATGATGTGATCCATGGCTTCTACATCCCGGCGTTCCGGCTGAAGCAGGATGTGATTCCTGGCCGGGCGATTGACTTCACCCTCACCCCCACCCGCGAGGGTCGCTATCGGCTCAGGGACTCCATGTTCAGCGGTACCTGGTTCGCCACCAACCAAGCCGATGTCGTCGTAGAGAGTGCAGACGCCTACCAATCCTGGCTCAAACAGGCTGCATCAGAACCGCTCCAGAGTGGCCTGAGTGATGCGGTTGGTGAATATGAAGAGCGACAGAAACTGAGCAATCCTGGCTGGGCCACCGTGCGACCCGCTCCCGCTCCTCAGGTGAATGTTCCCGGTTCCAACACCCTCCCCCACGACTCCTGAGGCCATGACCAGCACGATCCCCCTCTCCGATTCTGAAGCAAGCCCAAGCTGGACCCGCTACTTCGGCTTTAACACCGATGCCAAAGTGATTGGCATCCAGTACATCGTCGTGGCCTTATTCTTTTTTCTGGTCGGTGGCTTCCTGGCCATGATCATCCGGGGCGAACTGATCACGCCAGCCGCGGACCTCGTGGATCGCACCGTCTACAACGGGCTCTACACGATGCACGGAACAATCATGTTGTTCCTGTTCATCTTTCCGGTGCTCAACGGGCTCAACAACCTGCTGATCCCCACCATGATTGGCGCCCCTGACATGGCATTTCCACGGCTGAATGCCGTTGCCTTCTGGTTGGTGCCGATCTTCGGCAGCCTACTGATTGCCAGCTTCTTTGTACCGGGGGGGCCAGCTTATTCGGGTTGGTGGTCCTATCCGCCTGTGAGCATTCAGAATCCACTCGGCAATCTGATCAGCGGCCAAGGTCTCTGGCTGGTGGCCGTCGCCCTTTCGGGTGTCTCCTCGATCATGGGGGCCGTGAACTTCGTCACCACGATCCTGCGGATGCGCGCTCCGGGCATGGGCCTGTTTCGCATGCCGGTGTTTTGCTGGACGGCCCTTGCCGCCCAGAGCCTGCAGCTCATTGGCCTGCCTGCCCTGACCGGTGGAGCGATCATGCTGCTGATGGATCTAAACTTTGGCACCTCGTTTTACAGGCCAGAAGGGGGCGGAGACCCGGTTCTCTATCAGCACTTCTTCTGGTTCTATTCCCACCCAGCCGTTTACGTCATCATCCTGCCGGCATTCGGCATCTTCTCTGAATTATTCCCCGTTTATTCGCGCAAGCCGCTGTTTGGATACGTCTACGTTTCACTGGCTTCGTTCATCATCGTTGGGCTGGGCTTGATTGTCTGGGTTCACCACTTCTTCCCCAGTGGCGTGCCCGAGTGGATGCGCAACCTGTTCATGTTCAACACGATGTTGATTGCCGTACCGACGGGGGTCAAAGTGTTTGCCTGGCTGGGCACCATCTGGCGTGGCAAGCTCCAGCTGACAACGCCCATGCTGTTTTGTCTTGGCGGCCTGATCAACTTCGTGTTTGCAGGCATCACTGGCGTCATGTTGGCCACCGTACCGATTGACATCCACGTCAACAACACCTATTTCGTTGTCGGCCATTTTCACTATGTCATCTACGGCGCCGCCGTGATGTGCATCTTCGCGGCCATCTATCACTGGTTCCCTAAATTCACGGGCCGCATGCCCTATGAGGGCTTGGGCAAGCTGCACTTCCTGCTCACCTTCGTCGGCGCCAATCTCAACTTCCTGCCCATGCATCCCCTCGGCTTGATGGGGATGCCGCGTCGGGTCTCCTCCTACGACCCTGAGTTCGCCTTCTGGAATGTGCTGGCCAGCCTGGGGGCCTTCCTTCTCGGCGTCTCGATCATCCCCTTCCTGATCAACATGATCAGCTCCTGGGCCCGTGGTGCCCGCGCCACCCACAACCCCTGGAATGCCATTGGCCTGGAGTGGTTACTACC
>CAIKWV010000358.1 GCA_903831165.1 uncultured cyanobacterium | reverse complement strand
GCCGCGAGTGGATCGTGATGCCCAGAGGGGGTGGCGCCACCAAGCCTTAACTTGGCCTTGACGTCGTAGTGAGGTCCCTCTGGTGCGGAAGTCCGTCATCGCCGGAAACTGGAAGATGCACATGACCTGTGCCGAGACACGGGAGTTCGCTGCGGTCTTCCGTCCCCTGATCGCGGATCTGCCCTCCGATCGGGAGGTGGTGATCGCGCCGCCCTTCACCTCGATTCCGACCCTCTGTCGCCACCTGGAGGGTGCAGGGGTGTTCATTGCCGGCCAGAACGTGCACTGGGAAGAGCAGGGCGCCTACACCGGCATGATTTCGGCGCCGATGCTGATCGAACACGGGGTCACGCACGCCATCGTCGGCCACAGCGAACCGCGCAAGTACTACAGCGAAACCGACGAACAGATCAACCTGCGGGCCCGCACCGCCCAGTGCACCGGCCTGATGCCGATCCTGTGCGTGGGTGAGAGCCTGGATCAACGCGAGGCCGCCGAGACCGAGCGGGTGATTCATCGCCAGGTGGAACAGGGGCTGGAGGGCCTTGATCCGCTGCGGGTGATCGTGGCTTACGAGCCGATCTGGGCGATCGGCACCGGCAAGACCTGCGCCGCCGAGGAGGCCAACCGCATCTGCGGCCTGATCCGCGGCTGGGTCGGCAATGCCGATGTGACCGTGCAGTACGGCGGCTCGGTCAATCCGGCCACGATCGATGACCTGATGGCCCAGTCGGACATCGACGGGGTGCTGGTGGGCGGCGCCTCTCTCGATCCGATCAGCTTCGCCCGCATCGCGAATTACCAGGTGCCGGTCTGGGCCTGAGGCTGCTGCCTTGACCGACGCTGCCACACCCGCCGCGCACCCTGGGGAGACCGATCACCGCACCCTGGTGATGGGGGTGCTCAATCTCACCCCCGACTCTTTCAGTGATGGCGGACGGCTGGCGAGCGTGCCGGCGGCCCTGAAGGCGGCGCGGCGGATGCTGGCCCAGGGGGCCGATCTGCTGGATCTCGGCGGCCAGAGCACCCGGCCCGGCGCCGAGCTCGTGGGAGCGGCCGTGGAACTGCAGCGGCTGCTGCCGGTTCTGGAAGCCCTGCAGGAGTTACGCGCCACCCATCCCGGCCTGCTGATCTCGATCGACACCTTTGAGGCGTCCGTGGCCGAAGCCGCGCTGGCGGCGGGGGCCGACTGGATCAATGACGTGCGCGGCGCCAACCACGGCGATGGCGACACCAGCCTGCGCGATCCGCGGATGTTGCCCCTGATCGCCCGTGCCGGCTGCCCCTATGTGCTGATGCACAGCCGCGGCACCAGCCAGACCATGGACGATCTGGCGGTCTATGGCGAGGTGGTGGCCGAGGTGCGCACCGAGCTGCTGGCGGCCACCGAGCAGGCGCTGGCGGCGGGGGTGCGCTCTGAGCAGATCATCTGGGATCCGGGCCTGGGCTTCGCCAAGACCATCGAACACAATCTGGAGTTGCTGCGGCGCCTGGGCGAACTGGGCAGCGCCGGCTTCCCGCTGCTGGTGGGGCCTTCGCGCAAACGCTTCATCGGTGCGGTGCTCAACGAACCGCGTCCCAGGGCCCGGTTGTGGGGCACGGCGGCGGTCTGTGCCCTGGCGGTGGCGTCCGGAGCGCGGGTGCTGCGGGTGCACGATGTCGGCCCGATCGTGCAGGTGGCGCGCATGGCGGAGGCGCTGGGCGGCAGCTGAGCACAAGCGCAAGACAATCCTGTGGGGATTTGCGTCGTTGCCTTGCAGTGATGTGACGGAAGATGATGAGCCGAATGCCCGAGGTGCGCCCTGCCTAAGCTATGTACAGGGCTGACAATTCTCAGCTATATCCAATTTGAGTATGACTCTTTTGAAATTCTTTGCTCCGGCTGCCTTCACGTCGGTTTTCGCTGTGACGGCCGCACTCCTTGCCCCAATTGCCCCCAGTGCGGCCAATACGGTTGCCCGCGCCGAGGCGCAGTGCCGTCTGACAGATAACGGCGCGGTGACCTTCGACGGTGACTGCAGCATCAAGCAGAAAAGTGACTTCGGATCGACCGGTTTTGTGGTGAAGCTGGAAAACGGTGACACCTACAGGTTCATGGGTGCCAACAACCAGTCCTTGCGCCTCGGCAGTGGCGATGGCAACAGCAGCAATGTGTTGTACGAGGACAAAGGTGCGCGCGGCGTGTTCACCTGGAATGACGGCCAGCGGACCCGGCGCCTGACGGTGAAGACGGATGGCGGTAGCGGCAATCCCTCCTCCGGTGGCGCTGCCATTGCCCCCGCCAACGAGAAGGCCGAAATTAATACCCGCATTGAAAGCTGGGGCCGCAACTGCAAGAACGCCATCATCGAAAAGTACGGTAACGCGAAGATGACGATGGCGGATGTTGATGTCAGTCTGGGTGCAACCCTGAAACAGAGCATTGATGCTGGCCAGATCACCCTGGCCGATATCAACAGAAGTGGCTTGTCTTACAACTTCACGGCCCGCCATGCCAAAGGCAAGGATCCCACCGGCAGCTGCGACACCAATGGCCAGGGCATGGTGACCAACCTGCAGGCCGCTGGCCGATAGTTCGCACCCCAGCATCCGGGCTCAGCTTCGGGCCCGAATGCTCATCCGACCCTGGCGATTGAGACCGACTGCGCGACGTTCATTGTCGTGATCCGGTTCGTGACTCGATTCGTGTTCTGGTGCCGACTTCTGTCAGCTCCTGTCTCCGAAATCGCAATGGGCAGGGGACTGGGTTGGCTCTTTCGTTGACTAGGGTCGAGGCGCCATAGATTCAGGGCAGAAAGAGCTAGAGACAACGCCTGGAACAATGTCCACATTCGGCGTTGCTCCGAAGTACCTGTCGTCCGATGTTGACGCTGGTCGCCAAGGGTGACGAACTGCTGCAGTCAGCTCCACGCGTTCCAATCGTGCCGGAGACGCGGTTGGTAGAGGCGCTGCGGGCGCCATCGCAGCCAGAGAGCCTTGACACCTGCTGCCTGGACCATGGGTTCCATGGATACACCGCTTGCTGTCATCAACGGTCTGCCACCAGCGGCTCAACCCTGAGGATGCCCATCTTCCAGGTCCCTGAGGGTTCCCCCCCCTCCTAGTGGTCGCCGCCTAGTGGTCGCCACCTGGGGCGTCGTCGTTTGAGGGCGTTGTCGCTCGGGAGCTCGATCAACCCGCTGACGCCTTACAGATGCAACAGGCGGATCAACGTGATTCCCAGGCCGACGAGTAGCAGCAGCAGCCCGCAGACCACCAGCGCCACTCTTGGCCCCGATCTGCGCACGGCACGCACATCCACCCCCAGCCCGAGTGCTGCCATGGAGGCGATGGTGAGCCAACGACTCAGGTCCTTGGCGGAGCTGCCCAGCTCAAGCGGGAACGCGCCGGCGGTGCGAAGCAGCGAGGTGAGGAAAAAGCCGAGCACGAACCATGGCAGGTAACGCGTCAGCGAAAAGCTGACCGGATGGCCCTCGGAATCGTCGCGATGCAGGAACGCAAACAGGGCGACGACGGGACCGAGCAGGGCCACCCGGATCAGTTTCACCAGAGCGCCGAGCTGGCCAGAGGCATCGGAGACGGGGATGGTGGCAGCGAGAACCTGCGGCACGGCGTAAACAACCATGCCGGCGAGGATGCCGTACCCGTGATCACTGAGTCCGAATGGCTCTTTCAAGCGTGGCAGGACCACCACCACGAGCACACCCAGGACCGCAGTCAGCGAGATTGCGCTGGCGACTTCATCTCTTTTGGCGCGAATGACCGGCGCGACGGCTGCAATGGCGGAGTTGCCGCAGATGGCGTTGCCGACCGCGATCAAGATCGCCAGGTTGCCACTGAGCCCGGCGAACCGCCCGCCGACGACTCCCATGCCAAGCGTGATGGCGGTGGTCGTGAACACGGCCGCGAGCAAGCCAAAGCCGAGGGCTTCCAGGCTGTGAAGGTCCAATGAGGCGCCCAGCAGGACGATGGCAACCTCAAGCACAAATTGGGCCGTGAAGACAATCCCTGGCCTGAATTTCCTGGGCGGGGTCCAGACGGTCCTCAGCGCCATGCCAAGCAGGATGGCGAGAACGATGGCTTCAATGCCGGCATAACCGAAGCGTGCTAGTTCAGCCTGATCGATCAACCAGGACAGCAAGCCAATCGCAATGCATAAGGCCACGCCAGGCAACAAGTTCTGGATGCGACCGAGGCTGATCAGGATGCCTTCGTTGCGCAGCTGGCGCAGAATTAATCGGCTCGAGGGCACGGCTCAGCTCGTACATGGTTCACGGACTTCTCTCTCTGAAACCAATACATTCGGTTCAGGCCGGACCGGCATCACAAGCAGCTGCCTGCCGTCAGATCGCCTAAATCCAGTCCCACTCCCAGAGCAAATGGGGACCGATCAGGCGTTTGTGCCCAAGAAAATCGTATTTGGAGACATCAAAACCAGCTGCCTGGGCAAGGGTCACGGCTTCATCAAGGTTGCTGGCAGCTTTGAGACTTTGTTCCAGCCCTTCATCGTCTTTGAGCTTGGCCAGCAGTGCTTCCAGTGATTCTTTTGACATCAGTTGAACTGCATCCGGATGTCTTTATAGACCATCATCACTCACCTTTCAGCATGCCACGCCAATCCGTATTGATCCTCAAGCACGATCGACATGCCAATGGCGCATTGCCCGCACGGCTGGTAGGTGCAGCAGGGCTTGCTCCCATCCCTGCAGGTCGACG
>CAIKWV010000357.1 GCA_903831165.1 uncultured cyanobacterium | reverse complement strand
GGTCGCCTGCTCAAGGTCATCGCTGGCCTGACCAATTTCGACGCCGCCTCTGTGCTGGCGATCGCCCGGGCCGCCGCCGCCGGTGGCGCCGATCTGGTCGACATCGCCTGTGATCCCGAGCTGGTGCGCCAGGTGGCCGCGGCGGCCCCCGGCCTGCCGATCTGCGTGTCCGCCGTCGATCCCGAGCTGTTCCCCGCCGCCGTGGCCGCGGGCGCCCAGCTGGTGGAAATCGGCAACTTCGACGCCTTCTACGCCGAAGGCCGCATCTTCGAAGCCGCTGAGGTGCTGGCGATCACCCGCCGCACCCGGGAGCTGCTGCCCCAGGTGGTGCTCTCGGTGACCGTGCCCCATGTGCTCCCCCTGGACCAGCAGGAGCAGCTGGCTGTTGATCTGGTGGCGGCGGGCGCCGACCTGATTCAGACCGAGGGCGGCACCAGCGCCCGGCCCTTCAGTGCCGGCGTGCTCGGCCTGATTGAAAAGGCGGCCCCCACCCTGGCGGCGGCCCACGCCATCAGCCGGGCCCTAGCGGCGGCCGATCTGGCCTGCCCGGTGCTCTGCGCCTCCGGTCTCTCCAGTGCCACCGTGCCCCTGGCCCTGGCGGCCGGCGCCGCCGGCGTCGGCGTCGGTTCGGCCGTGAACCGGCTCCGCGATGAGCTGGCCATGGTGGCGGTGGTGCGCGGGCTGCGCGAAGCGATCACGCCGGTGGCCAGCGGCGTCGCCGTCTGAAGCAGAGCTGGCCGTCCCGGCGCTGAGCCCTGAGCCCTGAGCCCGCGGGGAGAGCCCCTGGGCCAGGCTGCGTCGGGGCTGGCGACCTGTCTGGATCCTCCAGGCTCTGCGGAGCCTGGGGCACAGCGCAGCCTGCCTAGCTCGCCAGTGCGCAGGCCCAGCGGCGCGGCCCCGCTGTCACGGAATCGACCCGATTCCTGGACGCCGTGCCATCAAGCCAGCGGCTGCACGATTTTGGTTCGCGTCCGCTGGTTCCCATCCCGGTCCGGCCGCTGGGGCGTTGCTCGCTCTGCGCAGCATCTCCCGATTTGCGACATGGAGTTGTGCAGCCGGCCGCCCATGCCTAGTTTGCGGATCTGATTCCTCAAGCCACAACCATGGGAGCACTCATCTGGCTGGCCCAATGGCCGATCCGGGCCCTGATCCTGCTGCTGGTCTCCCGGTTGCCGCTGGGGGTCGAGATGGCCAGCTTCCCGATCGCCCTGCTGTCCGCGGTCGTGATCGGCCTGTTGGGCACGCTGTTGGTCTGGCCGCTCAAGTTCGTGCTGGCACCGATCTGGGCGATCACCTCCCTGGGGGGCCTGATCGGGCCGATCTCCTTCCTGTTCAACTGGTTGATCACGATCATCCTGTTCGGCCTGGCGGCCTGGTTGATCCAGGGCTTCCGGCTCAAGAACGGACTGGTGAGCGCCGCCCTGGGCGCCCTGGTCTACAGCGTGCTGAGCTATTTCATCCTCAAGGTCCTGGGCCTGGAAGTGCCCCTCACCCGGGCCATGGCCCAGATGCTGTCCGGTTCGATCGCCTGATCGTCCGCCGTCACGGTCAGCTCCGTGCCACCCGTTGCCCGTTCCTGCGGGCGGCGGGGGGATTTTGTTGCGTAGCCCGCTTCGTTGGGAGGCCGGTGCCGTTCGTCTGGTCAAGGTCAAGGATTGGCCAGGAAGCCGTCCCCTGATCAGCTCCCTGCTGCGTTGCTCCAGCGCTTGGCCGTGATGGCTGCCTGAGCGGTCTGGCTGGGCCGCCAAGACCATCGCCAGGGGCCGCTCTCGGCCACGCAGCGCGATCTCGCGCGGGCTTGCCTCTTGCGCCTCAGTGGCGGCAGCGGTCTCTTCCACTGTGCGGCGATCCGTGCGCAACAGCTGGCCGGCGCGGCTGCCTTGTCGGCGTCGACCTGGCCCAGGGCGGCCAGAGGCTGGTGTCGCCGGGCTCTCTGGACCCAGTCAGGGGCGAGATCCCGCTTTGGCGGTTCTCCGCTGCCTCGCAATCCGGGCCGTCGCCCCCAGAATGGGTTGATGCTTTTCCAGCTCCACGCCCCCTACGAACCCAAGGGTGACCAGCCCACCGCCATCGAGACCCTGGTGGCCGGGGTCGATGGCGGCGATCAATATCAGACTCTGTTGGGCGCCACCGGCACCGGCAAGACTTTTTCGATTGCCAATGTGATCGCCCGTACCGGTCGGCCGACCCTGGTGCTGGCCCACAACAAGACGCTGGCGGCCCAGCTCTGCAATGAGTTGCGCGAGTTTTTCCCGAACAATGCGGTCGAATATTTTATCTCCTATTACGATTATTATCAGCCGGAAGCCTATGTGCCGGTTTCGGACACTTACATCGCCAAGACGGCATCGATCAACGAAGAGATCGACATGCTGCGCCACTCGGCCACCCGCTCGTTGTTTGAACGGCGCGATGTGATTGTGGTGGCTTCGATCAGCTGCATTTACGGCCTGGGGATCCCGTCTGAATATCTCAAAGCCGCCGTCAAGTTTCAGGTGGGTGAGAGCCTCGACCTCAGGGCTTCGCTGCGGGATCTGGTGAATAACCAATACTCCCGCAATGATGTGGAGATCTCCCGCGGCCGTTTCCGGGTGCGGGGAGATGTGCTTGAGATCGGCCCCGCCTACGAGGATCGCCTGGTACGGATTGAGCTGTTCGGTGATGAGGTGGAGGCGATTCGCTATGTCGATCCCACCACCGGCGAGATTCTGCAGAGCCTCGAAACGATCAACATCTATCCCGCCAAGCACTTCGTCACACCCAAGGAGCGTCTGCAGGGCGCGATCAAGCAGATCCGCAGCGAATTGCGTGAGCGGCTCGATGTGCTCAATCTGCAGGGCCGGCTGCTGGAGGCCCAGCGCCTGGAACAGCGCACCACCTATGACCTGGAGATGCTGGAGCAGGTGGGCTACTGCAACGGCGTTGAGAACTATGCGCGCCATCTGGCCGGGCGTGAGGCGGGTACGCCTCCCGAATGTCTGATCGATTATTTCCCGGATGACTGGCTGCTGGTGATCGATGAAAGCCACGTCACCTGCTCCCAGTTGCAGGCGATGTACAACGGCGACCAGAGCCGCAAACAGGTGCTGATCGAGCACGGCTTCCGGCTGCCCAGTGCCGCCGATAACCGGCCGCTCAAGGGGGAGGAGTTCTGGCAGAAGGCCAAGCAGACGATCTTCGTCAGTGCCACGCCCGGATCCTGGGAGCTGGCCCAGAGCGAGGGCCATGTGGCCGAACAGGTGATCCGCCCCACCGGGGTGCTGGATCCGATCGTGGAGGTGCGGCCCAGTGACGGCCAGGTGGTGGATCTGTTGGGTGAGATCCGGTTGCGGGTGGACAAGAAGGAGCGGGTGCTGGTGACGACGCTGACCAAGCGCATGGCCGAGGACCTGAGCGATTACCTGGCTGAGAATGGTGTGAAGGTGCGCTATCTGCATTCGGAGATTCACTCGATTGAGCGCATCGAGATTCTCCAGGATCTACGCAATGGTGAATACGATGTGCTCGTTGGCGTCAACCTGCTGCGTGAAGGCCTGGATCTACCGGAAGTCTCTTTGGTGGCCATCCTCGATGCGGACAAGGAGGGTTTTCTGCGAGCCGAACGCTCCTTGATTCAGACGATCGGCCGCGCCGCCCGGCATGTGGATGGGATGGCCCTGCTCTATGCCGACAATCTCACCGATTCGATGGCCAAGGCGATTTCCGAAACCGAACGCCGTCGTGCGATTCAGCACGCCTACAACCAACGTCATGGCATCACGCCTAGCCCGGCGGGCAAGCGGGCGGGTAACTCAATTCTGGCGTTCCTGGAGACTTCGCGGCGGCTCAACGATGATCAGCTGGATCAGGCCGTTCAGCAGGCCGAACACAACGAAGTGCCGCTGGATGCTTTGCCGGAGTTGATCACGCAGCTGGAGGAGAAGATGAAGAATGCTGCCAAGAACCTCGAGTTTGAGGAGGCGGCCAACCTGCGTGATCGCATCAAGAATCTGCGTCAGAAGCTGGTGGGCCGGGCCTGAGCAGTCCTTGCCGATTCAACCGCTGTTGCTTTCAGTCTCACGGCTTGGCTTGGTATTCATCGTTCTTCTGGCGCGTTGTTCTGAGGGATGCAACGTTGTCGCTATTGTGTGGCTCTACATCTTGCCTGCAAGCACCAAGCTGGCCACGCTTGCGGGGCCCATCGCTTCCTCAGTTTTTATGCCCCTTTTTTCCTGGCAGAAGATTCTGATTGCATCAGATTGATCAGCTTCTGGCCGTAGAGACAGGCTTCTTTGTGCCGGCCTTGATTGAGTAGGGAATGGTAGCCGATCAGCAGCTGCTGTCTGGTTTTTGGTTGTTGCGGTTGATAGCCCGCTCGCCATGGGGATAGGCATCGATACCTTTCGTAGATGGCCGCGTGCTCGGCGGGTGACCATTGATGCCAGGGCTTGATTTGGCCGGCAAAGTGAACGATGACAGCTTCACTGAGATCAACGTCCTTGGGCGCAAAGATTTCGCCCAGGCTGGCCATGTATTGGTAGTTGTATTTGTTGGCGAGCTGTTGATAGCCATGTTGCCTGAAGTATTGATTGAGAATGTCCTGGTCGGCGTAGGGAAGAGTATTGGGGTCGGCTTCTTCCAGGATCCTGCGAAGCTTTTGCTGGATGTTCTGGCTACGCCAGGCATGATCGTTAATCAATAGGACGCCAGAGTTACAGTATTCGGGGATGTCTGCTGGTCTGCTTTTCGCCCTATTGGTGATCAGATCGGGGACGG
>CAIKWV010000356.1 GCA_903831165.1 uncultured cyanobacterium | reverse complement strand
TGGCCGATCACCACGGCTCCATGAAGGCGTTCCTGGATGCCTACCTACCGCCGCGCCAGGGCCAGATCGTCTTCAGCGACGGCCGGGTGCTCGGCGAGCACGACGGCATTGAGCATTTCACGATTGGCCAGCGCCGCGGCCTCGGCGTGGCCTGGAGTGAACCGCTGCATGTGGTGCGGCTCGATGGCGCCATGAATCAGGTGGTCGTGGCTACCCGTTCCGAGGCGGCCCGGTCCAGGGCCCTGGTCGGCGCCGTCAACTGGCTGTCGATGGCCCCGCCCGAGGAGTCGATCGCCGTGGAGGTGCAGGTGCGCTACCGCAGCGGCCCTGAGCCGGCCACCCTGATCCCCCTGCCCGCCACGGAGGCCGATCACCTGGCAGGTCGTCCCCACCGCTGTCTTTTGGAGTTTGCCGAGGAGCAGTTCTCGATCACCCCGGGTCAGGCGGCCGTCTTCTACGCGGGCGAGGTGCTACTGGGCGGGGGCCTGATTCAACAGGACCCAGGGCTGCCTGGCTGAGCTGCCCTAGCTCACCAGTAGGGATCACTGGCCCAGGCCACGGTTAGGGGGCCAGCGGGGCTGGTGGGCACCTGGGCGATGCAGGCCCTTTGGATCTCGCCGTTGACTTCGATTTCGCAGGCGCCGCAGCTCCCCCCCAGGCAACCCGTGGGGATGGCCAGACCTGCCGCCGCTGCCGCCTCAAGCCAGTCCTGACCGGGTTGGGCCCGACTGATCCGGCCCTCGGGCCAGTGGATCGTCACCGTGCCTTGGGATGCCATCGCCGTCATCGCAGCAGCGGCTCCAGATTCACATGGGCTTCAAAGGCATCGGCAAGGCGATCGAGTAGGGTCTCCCGTTGCTGGCTGTGGTGGGGCACGGTTTCCGCCAGGGAAACCAATCCCTTGCGCTGGCGGAGGCCGTTGAGCCAGCGGCGGCGCCAGGCGCCACTTTCAAACACCCCATGGAGGTAGGTGCCGGCCACCAGGCCGCCCTGGTCGCCCAGGGGCTGCCACCAGCCGAGATCGGCGGCGGCGGCGATGGGCTGGCAGGTGTCCCCGGCGCCGGGGTCTTGGAGCTGGCTGTGGCCCCGATGCAGCTCAAACCCCTCCAGCTCTAAGGATGGATCCCCTGCCGGCCAGAGGGCCAGGCTGCGGCGCTGGCGTAGGGCCTTGCTCTCGGCAAACACGGTTTCTAGGGGCAGCAGCCCCAGCCCCTGAACTTGGCCTGGTTTGCCCCCTTCCAGCCCCTCTGGGTCCTGCAGCGAAGTGCCCAGCATCTGCAGGCCGCCGCAGATCCCGAACAGCTGGCCGCCGCCGGCGCCATAGCGGACCAGCTCCTCCGCCAGGCCACTGGCCCGCAAGGCCGCCAGATCCCGCAGGGTTTGTTTGCTGCCAGGCACGATCACCGCATCGGGTTGGCCCAGGGGCTTTCCGGCCTCGATCCAGCGCAGCTGCACGCTCGGTTCAGCCTCGAGGGGATCGAGGTCGGAGAAATTGCTAAGGGAGGGCAGACGCAACACGGCGATCTCTACTGCGGCGTCCGCCTTGCGGCCACGGCGCTCCAGCAGGTCGAGGGAGTCTTCGGGGGGGAACAGCTCATCGAGCCAGGGCATCACCCCAAGCACCGGCACACCTGTGCGCTGCTCCAGCCAGGAGCGCCCGGAATCAAAGAGTTCGCGGCGGCCGCGGAAGCGGTTGATCAGCAGCCCGCGGATCAGGGGCCGCTCCACCGGGCGCAGTAAGGCCAGGGTGCCCACGAGTTGGGCGAACACACCGCCCCGCTCGATATCCGCCACCAGCAGGCAATGGGCCCGCAGATACTGGGCCAGGCGCAGGTTCGTGAGGTCCCGCGATTGCAGGTTGACTTCCACCGGGCTGCCGGCCCCCTCGAGCACCAGTCGCCCGCCCGGATGGGCCTGCTGCAGGCTCTCTAAGCCGGTGCGAATCGCCGCCCAGCCGGGCTTGAACCAGTCGCGGTAGTAATGCTCGGCCCGGGCCGTGCCGACGGATTG
>CAIKWV010000355.1 GCA_903831165.1 uncultured cyanobacterium | reverse complement strand
GGGGTTGCGGCCGCTGCGACTTCCAGCAGGGCAACGCCCACAGCCTCTGGCGCTCGATCACCGAGCAGATCTTGACCCTTCCGGAGTCCTGCCTGCTCTATCCCGGCCACGACTACACCGGCCGCAACGTCACCTCGGTGGTCGAGGAAAAGGCGTTCAACGCCCGCCTGGGGGGTGCCGCCACCGAGCGGGACTTCGTGGGCCACATGGAGAACATGAAGCTGCCCCACCCCGGCAAGATCGCCGAGGCCCTGCCCGGCAACATGCGTTCCGGCAAGCCCAGGCACGTCGACGCCAGCCCCGCCTGGGCTCCGGTGGCCCGCAGCTACGCCGGCCTGCCGGAATTGCCTCCCAGCTGGGTGGCGGAGCACCTGGGCGAGCTCACCATCCTCGATGTGCGCTCCCCAGAAGAGGTGCAAGGACCGGATGGCCGCATCGACGGCTCTGTGGTGATCCCCCTGCCCGAGCTGGAATCGCGCAGCGGAGAGCTCGCTGCCGATCGGCCGCTGGTGGTGGTCTGCCATTCCGGCAGCCGCTCGGCCCTGGCCACCCAGCAGCTGCTGAAAGCCGGCCATCAGCAGGTGGCCAACCTGCGCGGCGGCCTCAGCCGCTGGGCCGATGGGGGCTATCCCCTGAGCCATGGCACGCCCGATTGAGCTTTGCGCGCCAGCACCGCAACCTGCAACCCCGACATCCACACCGCCATGACGACCCTCACGGACCCTCTCCCTGCCATGACAACCACGGCCCCCAGCATGTCCGCCCAGGAGCTGGCTGAACAGCTGGCACATCACCGCGTCACCGTGATCGATGTGCGTGAAGCGATGGAGTACGCCTCCGGACACATCGCCGGCAGTCTCAACGTGCCGTTGTCAAGGTTGCCCCAGGGGCCGCAGAGCGGCCTCCCCTCCTGGCAGCAGGCGGGCTTGCCAGTGCGCAAGCTCCGCTGTACCCCCTGCCGCTGATGCACCAGGTGCAGATCGCCGCCGGTTCACTGGTGCTGCTGGGCCTGATCCTCAGCCACCTCGTATCCCCCGCCTGGGCTGAGATGTTGACCACCGCCGCCGCCATCTCCTCAACCAGGATCTGGTACGGCCGATCGGCGGAGGTGCGACTGAACAGCTGCACCTGACCCGCCGTGCTCACCACCAGGGCATCGACATCACCGCTGCAATCGCCGCCAGGGCCCGCTCCAGATCGTCCAGCTGCTAGCACAGAAGGCTGATCCCAACGGATTCGGGGGAGGGAGAATTCGTGCTCATAGGGAGGCCCCATTGGCGGCCAGATCCTCGGCGGATTCCTCAAAGGCCAGCAGCACGCCGGGCTCGCCGTAATTGAGAATGCCACGCAGCAGGAACTCGGTGGCGAAGAGGGTCTTGCCGGTGCCGGCCGAACCGGTCACCAGGGTGGGCCGTCCCCGGGGCAGGCCGCCGGCACTGATCTGATCGAAACCGCGGATTCCGGTGGGGGCCTTGGCGAGACCAGAGGGGCGGACCTCTGGGTCTGACAACGGGGCAGGCGACGGACCGGCAGCGGCCAGGGATGTCAATCCAGACTGGCCTGATGGAAAGTTCTGCATCGACCGGATTACCCTCACCCTCAGGACAACGCTAGATCGATCGCGATTGAGAGATTTGAAGCGGCAACTTCATCTCCACAGAAATTCACCCCTCGGCGCTATCGCAACCACTCACCAGATCGAACCGGCGACCAGGGTCCATTGACTATCCGGGTCTCCCATCGGGGGCACAAGGCGGCGGCGGCAATCAGAGCTGGCCCCGATCCAGCAGCAGGTCCCGGGCCCCATTGATCAATTGCATGGTGTCGTGCAATCCGCCGCGGTCGGGATGGTGCTCGGCAGCGGCGCTCTTCCAGGCACGGGTCACCTCCCCGGGCGTCAGGCGACCGGAGAGGGGCAGATGCAGGCGCTGGCGAGCGACGATCGCGTCGACGTCGGGATGCTTGCCCAGGGGGCCCCAGTCCGCCTTGCTCAGGGCTGGGCTGCGCTTCTTGCCGCCTTTGCGCCTGGACGGGCGGGCCTGGCCGCCGCCGCCGAAACCCTTGATCTCGGGATCGGCGGCGGCGGCTGGCGGCCTTGAATCGGTACGGCTGGCTCGGGTCACCGCCAGGGGATGGGCTCGTTCGCGCTTGGTCTGGGGCATGGTGGGCAGTATTCGTGACTCCAGTTTCCTGCATCGCCTTCACCCCGCTCAGGCAAGTCCGAAGCGGGACACAAGCCTCGGACGCGCCTCGAGGTCCCCTGATTGGGCGACGAAGGCAACGCCCGACAGCCCCATAGCCCTGGACCGAAGCCGCCTGCTGGAGCCCTTGATCCCCCAGCCCCCCTTGGTCGTCAGGGCTGGCGATCAGCCTTGACACCTGTTGCGGGACATCCCTTCGAGCTACGAGCGCGCGTGTTGTGCTGCCGTGCGACCCGTCCGGAAGCCGCCTGATTCGCGGCAACAGCGCCGGCAGCCTGGGAATGATCGGGGTGGTGATGCTGGGGCTGAGGAATCAACTGCGGGATCTGCCCCTGTCTCGCACCACGTGGGGAGAGCTGCTGATGCCAGCCGTAACCACCCTGGCTGGTCTGCTGCTGATTCTGGTCTGGATGCAGACGGGCGCCACCCAGCGCAGTGCAGCTCTGTCGATCAGAGGGGGGGCCTGGGGGTACCCGTGGCACGAACGGCATCGCGATCGCTGGCAGCCAGCAGCAGCAGCACATCCGTTTCGCCTGACAGGCCCGCAGCTCCTGCACCCCCACCACAAGCAGCCATTCCTGCACGATTTCGCTTTCGCTGACCTGGGCTTCAGGCAGCAGACTGATCGCTCCCAACTGCCGAAGAGGGTGATTGACCAAGGCATCAATGAATTCAGATTCGGCAAATCGTCACTTTTAGGCTATTATTAGATACTGCGTACTTGCACAAAAGACACCCTACTCCACATCTCACTTCTGCAAGTCATCCAAGGACAGGTCCCTGATCTCTGCTGCCCCTGGCACTCCCCTTCTGATCGAGGCAGGACCAGGCATGGGGCGCCGTTCAACTCCGGTCGCAACCAGCAGATCAGGGCCTTCCACCTCGGCTGCCCGGGGCACGGCGTTGCCAGGCCTGACAACCGCGGCCATGCTCAGAGGTAATCAACTCAGCGTCGATGGCGAACTCTGGTCTGGATGCCGCAACGGCCTGGCTGCACAGCTTTGCCAGCGCGCTGGAATCTCGCCGACCGGAAGCCGTGCTGGCCCTGTTCGGGCCGGAGTGCTTCTGGCGTGATCTGGTGATCTTCACCTGGAACCTGCGCACCGAGGAGGGACCCGACGCCATCGCCGCCATGCTGGCGGCCCGTCTCGACGACGTGGCGCCCCACAGCTTCGTGCTCAAAGGCGAGCCCAGCGGCGATGCAGAGCTGGTGGAGGCCTGGTTCCGATTCGAGACCCGGGTGGCGCGGGGCCTCGGCCATGTGCGCCTGCGCCAGGGACGGGCCTGGACCCTGTTCACCGCCATGGAGGAGCTGAAGGGCCTGGAGCCACACCTGGCGGCACGACGCCCCCTGGGGGCTGAGCATGGTGTGCATCCGGGTCGCCGATCCTGGGCGGAGCGGCGCGCCAGTGAGCGTGCAGCCCTCGGCACCTCGGTTCAACCCGAGGTGGTGATAATCGGCGCGGCCCAGGCCGGCCTCAGCCTCGGCGCTCGCCTGAAGCAGCTCGATGTGCCCACCCTGATCGTCGAGAAACTGCCCAGACCCGGCGATCACTGGCGCAACCGCTACAAGACGCTGTGCCTGCATGATCCCGTCCACTATTGCCACCTCCCCTACCTGCCCTTCCCAGACAGCTGGCCGCTGTACACGCCGAAAGATCAGCTGGCGGACTGGATGGAGGCCTATGCCAGCGTCATGGACCTCAACATCTGGGGCTCCTGCCCGGCCCGCCGGGCCCACTTCGATGCGCAGGCACAACGCTGGGAGCTGACGGTTGAGCGCAACGGCACTGACCACATCCTGAGACCACGGCAGTTGGTGTTCGCCACTGGAGTGGCCGGCTATCCGATGGTGCCGACGATCCCTGGGTCAGAGACGTTCCAGGGTGATCAGCACCATTCCACGCGCCATCCGGGTCCAGATGCCTACGTCGGCAAGCGTTGTGTGGTGCTCGGCTCCAACAACTCCGCCCATGACATCGCCGCCGGTCTCTGGGAAGCAGGCGCGGCGGCGGTGACGATGGTTCAGCGCAGCTCCACCCTGGTGGCGCCGATGCCGGCCCTGGAGCGCCTGGCTTTTGCCGGCTCCTACTCCGAGCAGGCGCTGGCCGCTGGAATCACACCCGACGACGCGGACCTGACCACCGCTTCGATCCCCTACAAGCTGCTGCCCCAGTGGCAGAAGCCGATCTATGACGCCATGCGCCGGGACTACGCCGACCTCTACGCGCGGCTGGAAGCGCGGGGGTTCCTGCTCGATTTCGGTGACGACGATTCCGGGGTGTTCATGAAGTTCCTGCGGCGCGGTTCGGGCTATTACCTCGATGTGGGCGCCTCCGAGCTGGTGGCCGATGGCCGCATCCACCTGCGCAGCGGCGTCACGATCGAGCGGCTCACGCCCCGGACGGTGGAGCTCAGCGATGGCAACGAACTGGAGGCGGATCTGGTGGTCTATGCCACCGGCTTCGGCTCGATGAACCGCTACCTGGCGGAGCTGATTTCACCGGAGCTGGCCGAAAGCCTGGGCAAGGTCTGGGGTCTGG
>CAIKWV010000354.1 GCA_903831165.1 uncultured cyanobacterium | reverse complement strand
CCGGTGCTGGCGGATATCAATCTGGAGGTGAATCGCGGCGAATTCGTCTGCGTGATCGGCCACTCCGGCTGTGGCAAATCCACCTTGCTCAACATGGTCTCCGGCTTCGCCACCCCCAGCTCCGGCCAGGTGCTGCTCGATGGCCAGCCGATCACCAGGCCAGGTCCTGATCGCATGGTCGTGTTTCAGGGCTACGCCCTGCTCCCCTGGATGACGGCTTACGACAATGTGCACCTGGCGATCGATGCGGTGCAGCCCCAGATCAGTGAGCACCAAAAGCGCGAGATCGCTATGGAGCATCTGGCGATGGTGGGCCTGACGGCCGCCGCCGACAAGCGCATCACCCAGCTCTCTGGCGGCATGAAGCAGCGGGTGGCGATCGCCCGGGCCCTGTCGATTCGCCCGGAGGTGCTGATTCTCGATGAACCGTTCGGCGCCCTGGATGCGATCACCAAGGAGGAGCTGCAGGAGGAGCTGCTGCAGATCTGGAATACCCAGAAGTGCACGGTGCTGATGATCACCCATGACATCGACGAGGCCCTGTTCCTGGCCGATCGCCTCGTGATGATGACCAATGGCCCTTCAGCCGGTATCGGTGAAGTGTTGTCGATCGATTTCCCGCGGCCCCGCAGCCGCGAGGACATCATGGAGGACCCTCGTTATTACGAGCTGCGCAACAGCGCCCTCGACTTCCTCTACAACCGCTTCGCTCACGACGAAGATGAGGCGGGTTGAGGGGCGAGCGGCGGGCAGGGATCACGGATCCCGTCGCGCTGGGGCACGGACAGTCCAGCGGTGTGCGTTGGGGCAGCCGGGGCGGAGCTCAAGGCAACCGCTTGCGCAGGTCAGCTCAACCAGCCAGCAGCTCCAGCTCCTGCAGCAGCCGTCGCTGGGCCGCCGCCGGCACGAAGCGATGGGCGGCCTGGGCGCCGCTGATCGCCACCGGCGGTACGCCGATGCCGGGGAAGACACCGGCACCGCAGAGCACCAGCCCCTGAATCGGCGTGGAGCCACCGGGGAAAGGCCCTCGATCCGCCGGCCAGGCGGGTCCGTAGCTGCCCTGGTGGACCCGCAGCCAATGGCGGTGGGTGAGCGGGGTGCCCTGCAGTTCCAGCACCAGCCGCTGGCGCCAGTCGGGCAGGAGCTGGTCAAAGATCTGATGGAACAGGCCGCAGCGCTCGCTCTTGAGGGCTTCATAGGCCGGTGTGCCCCGCTGCAGATCCTTCCACAGCTGCCAGGGTTCATTGGCCGGGGTGTAGCCGTGCAGCACCTGGTGGCCGGCGGGGGCCAGGCCGGGGTCGAGCAGCGACGGCATCGACAGCACCGCCATGTTGCGCTCGGCGCCGATGCCCCGCTGCCAGTCGCCCACCCAGACCGTGTGCACCGGCAGATCGGCCAGTTCGGGGCCGCCGCGCAGGGCCAGGTGCCAATGCAGAAAACTGGCGCAGGCGGGCGTTTCCGCCTGGCGACGCCGCCAGCGCTTGGGCACGCAGTCCGGCGGCAGCAGGTCCAGGGTGTCCCAGGGGCTGGCGGAACTGATCACGCCCTGGCGGGCCCGCAGGATGGCGCCGCCGGCGGCGGCGGCCAGTTGCACCCCCACCGCCTTGCCCCCCTCCACCAGGATCCGCTCCACGGCGGCGCCGGTGCGCAGGCGACCGCCGTGGCGTTCCATGCCGCGCACCAGGGCCGCCGCCACCGCCGCACTGCCGCCGATCGGGTAATCAAGACAGGCGTCGGGCTCGAACCACTCGCCGAACAGGGTGGCCATCGCCGCGGCGCTGGTGTGCTCCAGCTCCAGGCCGGAGATCAGGAAGCAGAGCAGCTCCACCCAGTGCAGCAGGAAGGGATCGCGCAGATGGCGGCGGGCGATCGGCCCGAAGCTGCCGCCCAGGACCGCCAGCTGGGGCGCTTTGGCCAGCAGGCCCAGGCTGCCGGCACCCAGGGTGAAGGCACTGCCGATGCCGGGGCGTAGGGCCAGCAGCGGCAGGGAGCGGGCGGCGCGGCAGAGGGGTTCGATGGCCAGCAGAAAGCTGTGCCATTCCTGGGCCACGGCGGGCCCGCGCAGCTGCCGCAGCACTTCTAGAAAAGGCTCCATCCCCACCCCAACCCGCAGGCGACCCTCCGGCAGCAGCAGATCCCAGTGGTGGTACGGCACCACCGGCACGGTTTCACCCACCGCTTTGAGCACCTGGGTGAGCGGGTTGGTCGAGGGCCAGCGGCCCAGGCCGCTCCACAGCGAAGGCCCCGATTCGAACTGGAAGCCGCGCCGCTGGAAGCCATGGGCCGCGCCGCCGGGCACGTCATGGGCCTCCAGCACCAGCACGTCGAGGCCATGGCGAGCGGCGATGGCACCGGCGCAGAGACCTCCCAGGCCCGCGCCGATCACGATCAGGTCTGGGGAACTGGAGCTGGGCTCGCGGGAGCTGGGGTCGTTGGCCATGGGGGAGCCGCTGGTGGCCGTTGCAGACATGGCTGGGGCGGCGGTCCCGGCTCGCAACGGAACCCGGCCGGGCCAGTTGCAGAGCCGCTTGCGGCCATGGTCATCGCGCCCGAGCTTATCGAGGGGCTGCAGCAGCGGCGCGACCAGGGGGCAGCCGCTTGGGGCGTCATGGCCGGCCGAGGTCGAACAGGCCAAGGGAGCGGCGGCCCATCGGCCCCATCCCGCTCACGAACCGTCGGCCCAGGTCATCGGGACATCGGCCCGCCAGGGCTCCAGGGTCACGACGATGGTGCGCCCGTCCCGGAAGACCGATTCCGGGGCGGGCCAGGGCGGTGTGCCTCGCAGCCGGGGCAGGGCGCGATCGATCTCGGCGGCGCTGGGTCGCCGCAGCAGCTCCCGTCCCAGCAGGTAATTGAGCATTTCCGTCTGCCGGTACGGAGCGAAGATCTCCGTGGACAGCAGGTGCGGGGCATCGATGTTGCCACGCCAGCGGACGTAGGGCCCCAGATCGAAGGGGGGATAGCGACCGACGATCAGCACCGGCTGGGCTGGCTGGTCGCTGGTCGTCGTGATCAGCGGCTCCAGCCGGGTCAGGATCCGGTTGATCATCGACAGCTCGTAGGTGTTCTTGAATTGGGCCGCATTGGCCTGCTGCATCGCCAGCGACAGAAAGAACCACAACACCAGCGCGGCCAGCGCCAGGGCTGGATACCGCAGCCACCGCACCCGCAGGCTCTGGGCCAGAAAGAACACCAGCCCGTAGGCGTAGGCGGCCACAAAGCGGCCCCGGTCGCCCGGCGAGGAGTTGTTGATGATCGAGGCCCCGTTCAGGGCGACCGGCAGCAACAGGACCGCCAGCATCGCCACCGACCGCTGCGGCCAGCGCAGGCGCCTCATCCTTCCGCCCAGGACCAGCAAGCCCAGCAGCACGATCAGCACCGGCAGCAGTTGCAGGGTGCCGCTGGGAAGTCCCGCCATGCCGCCCAGATAGCGCAGCCCCTTGCCGTAGGACTCGACCAGGGCCGTAGCCATCTCCGGCAGCGTGTTGACATGGGCTCCCGGCAGAATCGGGTGACGGATCACCAGCCGGGCGCTCAGGCCGAACGCCAGCACGGCCAGCAACACCTGGCCGAAGGCGACGGCGATCTCTCCCAGCAGGGCCCGTCGGCCGGGGGCAGGCGGTTCGGCCTCGACGACGCGCAGCAGCAGCATCAGCAGTGCCAGCAGCAGCACCAGGGTGATCTTGGGGCCATACAGCGCCAGGGCCAGCATGTTCAGCAGGGCCGCTCCGCCCAGGCGGAATGCCGGGCCCTGCCCGCGCAACAACACCCAGGCCGCCAACACGGCGAAGCTGTCGCCGAGCACGAAGGACAGGTGGTCAGCGGCGAAGGAGTAGTAATCGAGGAAGGCGGGATGGAGGACGATCAGGCCGCCCAGGACGACCAGCGGCAGGCCGCGGCGCACCCCCAGCAGGCAGGCGAACAGCACGCCGTTGATGGCCTGCAGCAGGGCGGCCCCGACCATCTGCACCATCGGAACACCGCTGCCGCCCTGGAGCATGATCACCAGATCGGCCAGCCAGCGGCCTTCGCCGTCGGTCTTGAAGCTGGGATAGGGATAGAGCCAGGAGTTGGGGAAGGTGTGATCCGTGAAGATCGGCACGGTGAACAGGTATCCGTAGGCGACGATCTGCAGCAGCAGCAAGGCGGCCACCATCCCTCGGTAGCGCCGCAGCAGCGAAAGCCAGGTCTGGCCGGGGGCCAGGACCTCACCCCAGGCCCGGTTGTTGATGGCCTCGAACCAGGCCCGCAGCGAACGACGTCTCAGCACGGTCTGACCCCGGGATGAACTGCCATTCATGGTCCACTGCTTGCAGCCTTGAGGGCATCATCCAAGATCAGCGTTACTACGAGCTGCCCATCGCTGCCCTGGATTGTCTGTAAAAACATTCTGCTCCCGCAGCTGTTGGCGGCGGCCTGAGCTTCCGGGGGCCAGCATGGGGTGCAGCCCCCGATCGCTCCCCATGGCTCCACTGTCCAACGGCTGGCAGATCTGGGCGGCCCTGGCCGCACTGTTCGCCGCCGTCACGGCGCTGCTGGCCAAGGTGGGGGTGGAGGGCATCCCCAGCAATCTGGCCACCTTCGTGCGCACGGTGGTGGTGCTGGGTTTGCTGGCGGCGGTGGTCAGTGTCAGCGGCGAGTGGCGCTCCTTGCCCGATCTCTCGCGCCGCAGTCTCAATTTCCTGGTGCTGTCGGGTCTGGCCACCGGTGTCTCCTGGCTCTGTTACTTCCGGGCCTTGCAACTGGGGCCGGTCTCGGCCGTGGCCCCGATCGACAAGCTGAGCGTGGTGTTGGTGGCCCTGCTGGGGGTGTTCTGGCTGGGGGAACAGCTCGGTCCGGTGCAGTGGTGGGGTGTGGGCCTGATGGGGCTCGGGGCGGTGCTGGTGGCTCTGCCCTGAGGGTCGAGCCCCGCACCCGTGGCAAAATCCAACGTCTGTGGCTCTGTGCAGCATGGGATTCAGGCTGCCTGGAACAACGTTTTTGCCTGGAAGAACGTTTCTGCCTTCAACAAGAACGTTGCTGCCGGCCCTGCTGGCCCTGACGTTGGCCGGTTGTGCCGCCGAGAGTGGCTCCGGTGTCACCAGCGCCCGCATGGCGACGATCCGCAGTCGCGGCACGTTGATCTGCGGCAGCAACGGCCAGCTGCCCGGGTTCAGCGTCATCCGCCCCGACGGCCGCTACGCCGGCCTCGATGTCGACGTCTGCCGGGCCGTGGCGGCCGCGGTGCTCGGCGATGCCACCAAGCTGGAGTTGCGCCCGCTCACCACCACCGATCGCTTCGCGGCCCTGGCCAGCGGCGAGGTGGATCTGCTCTCACGCAACACCACGATCACGCTCGGCCGCGATGCCCCCGGCGGCAATGCGATGAGCTTCGCCCCCGTGGTGTTCTTTGACGGCGGCGGTCTGATGGTGCCGTCGGCCTCCGGCATCAACGATCTCAGGGGCCTGACGGGTCGCACCATCTGCGTGCTGAGTGGCACCAGCAATGAATCCGTGCTGGCCGACCGCCTGCGTTCCCTGAACATCCCTTACACCCCCCTGCGCTTTCAGACCGCCGACCAGGCCTTCAGCGCCTACGGCAGCGGCCGTTGCCAGGCGATCACCAGCGACCGCTCCGGTCTGGCGGCCCGTCGCACCAAGCTGGCCGAGCCAGGCGTCCATCGGATCCTGCCGGAGGTGCTGAGCAAGGAACCCCAGGCGCCGGCCACGGTGCAGTCCGATCCGGCCTGGGCCGACGCGGTGCGCTGGATCGTCTATGCCCTGTTTGAGGCGGAGGAGCAGGGGATCACCCAGGCCAACGTGAAGGCCAAGTTGGCGGAGGCCAAGGCCAATCCCAAGCTGGCGGAGCGGCGCCGGCTGCTGGGGGTGGAGGGCAACCTGGGCAGCCAGCTGGGCCTGGGCGATGACTTCGTGGTCAAGGTGATCGGCGCCGTGGGCAACTACGGCGAGATCTACAACCGCAACGTCGGCGAGAGCTCGGCCCTGGGCCTGCCCCGCGGCGCCAACCGCCTCGCCCGCGATGGCGGCCTGATCATCTCGCCCCCCTTCCGTTGAGGGGCGATCACGGCCGATATCAGCTGTCCCTTGTCGTCGCTCTGGGCAGTGTGCTGCTGCTGGCAGGCTGCGCGGCCGGCCCCGGCGGCGGCGGCCAGATCAGCAGTGAACGGCTGGCGGCGATCCGGACCCGCCATCAGTTGATCTGCGGCATCGACGGTCAGACACCGGGCTTCAGCAGCCCCGATAGCCAGGGCCATTACCGCGGCTTTGAGGTGGATGTCTGCCAGGCCGTGGCCGCTGCGGTGCTCGGCGATCCCCGCCAGGTGAGTTACCAGCCCGTCACCCTCGATTCCCGGTTCACCGCCGTGGCCAGTGGTCAGATCGATCTGCTGGCCCGCACCACCACCGACACCCTCTCCCGCGATGCACCCGGCGGTAACGCCCTCAGCTTCGCTCCGGTGGACTTCCATGACGGGGTGGACGTGATGGTGCCGGTGGCCAGTGGCATCACCGATCTGGCCGGTCTGCGGGATCGCAGCGTCTGCCTGCTGAGTGGGGCGACCACCGAGCAGGTGCTGGGCGATGCCCTGCGGCCGCTGGGTGTGACCTACAAGCCACTGCGCTTCGGCCAGATCCAGGAGGCCTTTGCCGCCTATCGGGCCGGCCGCTGCCAGGCCGTGAGCATCGACAGCTCGAT
>CAIKWV010000353.1 GCA_903831165.1 uncultured cyanobacterium | reverse complement strand
TCTCCGCATGGGAAAGGCGGATCTTGGCGATGTTCATGCTGGCCCAATCAACTCATTACAGCCAGGGCGCCTGTTAAAGGTTTGCGATGGGCGGTCCGATCGGCCTGGGCTGATCGCTACAGGATCGATGGTGCGAGCCGCGGTGGAGATAGCCACGAGCTTTGATCTCATGGTTTGGAGCGCGCCTATTTTGAAACCACTCAATGGGAATAATATTTGCGCTGCCGCCCAAGCAACGAATGGTTTAGTAACCCTTGAGGAACACTCAGTTCTCGGCGGACTTGGTGCTGCGGTCACCGAGATCACCAGCGAGCATCAGCCCACCAGAGTGCTTCGGATCGGCGTGCCTGATCGATTCTCGGAACATTGCGGTACCCATGCTTATCTGCTGTGCGAGCATGGACTTGACATTGACAATGTGCGTGAACGGGTCAGGGCATATTGGCAATTGCTGGCTTCAAACTCCATCTCTTTTCATAGGAATTAATGCAAGGACAACCAAAAGGTTTGATGCCGCTGGATATTCCTCAAGAGGACCTTCAACGGTGTCATGATGTGCTTGGGATTTCGTCATGGCGGGCGCTCACAGGGCAAAGTATCTTCATTGCAGGCGGCACCGGTTTTATCGGCAAATGGCTGTTGGCAACTCTGCTCGATGCCAACGAGAAGCTCAGCTTGGATTGCCGCATCACGGTTTTGAGCCGAGATCCAGGCGCCTTCCAGCGTGCTTGGCCTGCAGTAGCTGGAAGAGTCAACTGGATCGCTGGAGATGTGCGTGATTTTCAGATCACCAAGGAGCCCTTTGATGTGATCGTTCACGCTGCTACAGATGTCGCTGCGCGGGTGTCACCCCAAGATGTGTTCTCAACCTGCCTGGATGGCACACGCCATCTGCTGGAGCTGGCCAGCAAGTGTGGTGCCAGCACATTCCTGCTGGTGAGCTCGGGTGCTGTCTACGGCCCATTGCCCACTGGCATGACCCATGTGCCGGAAACCCATTTGGGTGGCCCGGATCCGCTGCTGGCCAGTTCTGCTTACGCAGAAGGCAAGCGAGTTTCGGAATGGCTTTGCGCCCAAGCTGCAGCGACTGGCTTAGAGGTAAAAATTGCTCGCGTCTTCGCGCTGGTTGGTCCCCATCTGCCGCTAGATAAGCAGTTTGCCATTGGCAACTTCCTTCAAGCTGCCATGGCTGGTGAACAGATTGTCATCCAGGGCGACGGAACCCCATACCGCAGTTACCTTTATGCTGCGGACATGGCTGCGTGGTTATGGGCCGTGCTGATTAGGGGGCAGCCTGGTCGCGCCTACAACGTGGGATCGGAAGAAAGCCTCTCAATCCGTTCGCTTGCTGAGCGTATTTGCGGCCTTCTTGATTGTGCACACGGTGTTGCGGCTCTCCAGAAAGCTCAGCCTGGTTTGGCAGCAATGCACTTTGTCCCGGACACCGAGCGAGCCTGCCATGAACTGCATCTACCGGCGCCAATGGGGTTGGATGAAGCAATTACACGTTCATTTCGTTGGCATTGTTGCCATTAGATTGCGCTTGCATGAAAGCAAGATTAACAAATGCCCCTTCTATAGGTTGTTTTGTGCGTTTTGACTTTTACCCTAAGAGCTAATTACAGAAGCAAAAAGCTGTACAGCTCGTTAGATTAGTGGTTGATCTCGATGAGCAATAATTCGAGAATAAAGTCTCTTGATTTTCGAGGGTAACCTAAGGTTTGTTTTAATTGATATCTTGAGGAGTGCGCGACGTACGAATTGCGGAATGAGATAGAGCCAAAAAGCTTTCCGATTCCAAAAAGATTTTCCAAGGATGAGAAGAGGGCACTCTCCATGATTATATTGGTAATGAGGATTAATGAAGTGCACAAAGTATTTTGTGATAATCAGATCGATCAGCATTTCCATGGCGTCTGCCGGCAGTACATTCTGGCGAGAAAGCTGCTTAAATACAGAAGGGTAGCTTGGTCCGAATACATAAAAAAGTTTAAAGTCGAGGACATCTAATGCTCTTCCCATGATTAGAGGTGTATCGACCTTGATGCTTGGGTATTTGCTGAATAAGGCGGGTATAACCCATCCAAGTTAGATCAAAAAACTATTCTCGCTTGGATAGTGAATGACGCATTCAGATAAAATACGCTTGTTTGTGAT
>CAIKWV010000352.1 GCA_903831165.1 uncultured cyanobacterium | reverse complement strand
TTATCGGAGATGGTGACGGTTGGAGCGACCGTGTCGACTGCGTCAACTGTGACCGTGTAGGTGCTGGAAAACACTGAAACGTTTCCGTCCGCATCGGTCGCGGTGGCTTTAAATAAATAGGTGTTTCCCTCGATTAGGGTGGCTGTGTTGAAAGACCATACCCCTGAGTTATTGGCGCTTGCGTTACCCAGTAATGTGCTGCCGTTGTAGACAGTCACGCTGCTGTTGGCTTCTGCGGTACCAGAGATTACGAGAGTGGTGTCATCGGTGCTGCCGCCGCTGGCAACAATGCCGGTGACGGATCCGAAGTTATCAGTAACGGCGGTGATAGAAGGAGCGTTTGGAGGTGTGGTGTCTGTGATGACAACAGGCGTGCCACTGGGAGGGGGTGGAGTTGGGTCCGAACCGATCGGCGCGAAGGATGTACCGTTTTTTAAGGTAATGCCTTTTAAATCATCAATGAATAAATATGGGCTGTAGGCTGTGTCGCCAAGATTGAATGTGCTTAGTCCTAGTTTATAAGTGCCGGTTGAGAGGAATCTGATTTTTGCTGTTTGCCAGCCCGTGCTGCCATAGGATCCGGTAGAGTAAGTTCCAGTTCCGGGACTGGTGGCGCCAAGAATGAAGACTTCTGCGGAAAAGCCGTAAATTGAGGCGAATGAGGTGGGAGCGTCTAGGTTGACGACCGATATTACTGATCCATCATTGTATGGAATGTAGTCGGTTGAGACATAATTCCAAGAGATGTTGAGTGTGTCGCCTGCATTGGCGGCGAATGTTGTGGAGGCGGCCGCAAAGTTCGTTGGCTGCATGCCATCGCTGTTGGCTGCAAACGTTGAATTAATGTAATTCAGTGAAGTGTCGCTAATTCCCAGAAAATTCTTTGCAGAGGCAGAGAATTCATTGTCATAACCGCTCGGGGTCAGCTGGGCCATGCTGCCGCCGCTAGGGCTAATTGACCAAATATTATTTCCTGCGCTAATGCTTGTCGAGTTGACGAGGGTTACGCTGTCGTAGAAGTTCCAGCCGCTCAGCCCTGCTTCGAAGTCAAGATTTGCTCCGCTAACTGGAGTGGTGTTGGTAGAGGCGGCTTCGATTGCCACCATCGTGCCCTTGAGGCTGATCAGGCTTTGGTCGTTTTCCGAGAACGCCGAGCTGGCGGGCGTCAGCCCACGCAGGCGGGCTGAGAAGATTTCGCCTTCATCACCGGGGGTGTCACTCCCGCCGTTGAGTGTGTGATCAATGGCATGGCCGATCTCTTCGAGCAGCACCGCCTCGATCTCTGCTGCCGTGGCGGTTTGTAGCCAGCTGGTATTGAGATAGATGCGTTGAGCCCCATCGGGGGCGGCGCTGGTGTAGGCGCCGTTGATGCCCCTGAGGGTGGTGCCATCGAGGATCTCCAGGTTGATCCCCAGACCGCTGCCGCTGAGGCTGGCCTGCAGGGCGCCGGTGGCCTCTGAGCTCTGAACCCCGAACACCTCCAACAGCAGGGCGTTGTAGGCGCCTGAATCGCTGGCCCAGCTCTCCAGCCGTGCCTGCACCCGTTGCAGCGCCTCATCCAGGGTGGAGCCGCTGATGAGCTCGGTGCCGGCGAGGAGGAGTTGGGCCATGGGTTGGAACGGGTGGTAACGGTTGACGTGAACGTCGGCGGTTGCTGGGTGCTGGTCTGATCAGGGATTGGGGGGAGAGCTGCTCTGGGGTGGTGGCGGTTGGAATGGGGCCCCCTGGGTTAAACGGGAGCGACTGTTGCTACTCAAATGCGCGCCGAGATGGCGTTTGCGCCCGCGCACCATCGATGGGTTGCGGCGCTTGATGGCGGCACGGGCGGGGACAGTGAGCTCGGGGTACGGGGCGATCACTTGGCCGCCTTGGCCGAGCACCACGTCCTGGGCATTCCCATCGCCGGTTGTGTAGCTGGCCACCTGCTTGCGCTGGGGCGTTCCGGAGGGCTGATGAGGATCCTGTAACCCATCGGCGGGCTCGGCGGTGCTCAGCAAGAGCAGCCGGTTGGCGCCGTAGGTGCTGAAGGCGAGCGAAATCCCCAGCCCCTCCAACCAGGACGCCAAACCAGGTAAGGCCGGTATCGTCAGAGACAGGGGGGAGGCCAAGGTTTCCGA
>CAIKWV010000351.1 GCA_903831165.1 uncultured cyanobacterium | reverse complement strand
GGCTACCGCCACGCCCGGGGGCTGCATGTGATCAATCTCGATGACGATTTGCAGAATCCTCCGGAAGAGGGCCTGCGGATGTGGCGCAAAGCCCTGGCCGAAGATCTGGATGTGGTCTACGGCGATTACCGCCAGAAACAACACGCCGGCTGGCGCAACCTGGGCAGCCGCTTCGCCAATCGCACCGCCAACTGGTTGCTGGATCTGCCGGACCGCTTCTATCTGTCCAGCTTCCGCTGCGTGACCGGTGTGGTGGCCCACCAGGCAGCCGACTACCAGGGTCCCTATCCCTACATCGACGGTCTGCTGTCGCTGTACACCACGGCGATCGGTAGCCTCAAAGTGCAGCACGACCGGCGTGAAACGGGGGACAGCGGCTATAACCTGCGCCGCCTGATCCGGCTCTGGCTCAACATCTTCACCAGTTTCTCAATCATGCCGCTGCGGCTGGCCTCGCTGCTGGGGGTGGTGCTGGCACTCGCCGGCGGCGTGACCCTGATCGTGCTGTTGCTGCAAAGCCTGCTGCACGGCACCCAGGTGCAGGGCTGGCTGTCGATCATTTCGGCGATCCTGCTGTTCGGCGGCCTGCAGTGCCTGCTGATCGGCATGCTGGGCGAATATCTGGGCCGCATCTTTCTGACCGTCAGCGGCAAGCCCCAGTCCTTCGTGCGCAGCCTGGAGCCCCTCGGTGGCCGCGCCCAACCATGAAGCTGGCACGACTGGGGCAGCTGCACCGCCCATTGCGGCGGCGGTTGCGACGTCCGCTGCAGCATCAGCTCGTGCGCTTTCTGCTGGTGGGCGGTTGCGGCGAATTGGTCTACCTGAGCCTGTTCGCCCTGGTGAGCCTGGCGGGCGGCGGCGCCTCCGTCTCCGTGGCCATCGCCGGGGCGATCAGCCTGTTGCTCAACGCGGTGCTGCACGCCCGCTACAGCTTCCGGGTGTCCTTCCGCCTGGCTCTGCTGGGGCGCTACGCCGCCATCCAGCTCGGCTGCCTCGGGCTCAGCATCGCCGCGGCCCAGGCCCTGCAACGCCTGGGGATGGCGCGGGCTGCCATTGCCCTGATCACCCTGGTGCTGTGGGCGGCGATCTCCTTCCTGCTGACCCGCCTGAGCTATCGAGCCGCGAGCTGAACCGCTGCCGCCGACTGGCTGGCTCAGGCTCGCCCGACGGCGAGACCTGCAAGGCCGCTTCAGCGGAATTGATCAGGTCCGGGGCTGGGCTCAGCCTCCCGGGGGTTGGCCTCCAGACAGACCAGCCAGCGCTCTCCATGACGCACGATCGAACCGAGCTCGGGATAGGCCCGACAGGCAGGCAGGGAAGCCCGGACCTCCTGTTCATTGCCCTGGCTGCGATAGGCGATATGGGTGACAGGCTGCCGCAGCAACTGCCGAAAGATCGCCTCAATGCTCCAGCTCTGACGGAAAGCCGACTCGCCGACACTGCTCCAATGGGGGAAAGGCTGATTGCGCTCCGTGGTGCCGAATAGCTCGAACACATCTGCCGTCAGACCGGTACGCCGGGCCTCAGCGCGCATATCGGCCGCGATCGCCTGGGCCAGGGCCATATCGCGGCGCTCGAGCAACTGGGTCAGCTCCCAGACCCTGGAGGCGAAGGCGGCCTGGGGGATCAAGTAGAAGACGATCAGAAGTGCCACGAGCAACCGCGACCAGCCCCGTCCGCGCCAGGAGGATTGCAGGGTCGCCAGAGCGATCACGCTGAAACTACCGATGCCGAGATTGCCCAGACAGAAGGCCCTGGATGGGAAACCCGAACTCAGCAGGTAAAAAAGAAACAATGGCAACAGGCTGAGGAACAAGGCGGCGAACCAGAGCCAGGCCAGGCGCCGCCGACGCACCACCCTGCTCTTGCTCTGTCGGAGCACCCAGCCACTGAGAACGAGCAGTAGCAGCAGAAACAAGATGCCAAGGATGAATTGGGGCGCCGTCGAAGCCAATGAAACCTTGGTGTTATAAATCTCCTTGTAAACTCCCAGAGCGGTCAATTTCTCCAGAAAGCGGGGAAGATCGGAGAAACCGGTGCGGGAGTTTGGCTCTTGGCCCCGCATCATGATTAGCGCCCACAGATAATAAAAGCCACCACCGACTCCGACACCGGCGATCAGCCGCAGGACCGACGAGCTGGCGAAATGACGCTGGTCCAGGGCCCAGGCCAGCGCCTGCCAGCCGAGCAGAGCGATGGCGAGGTAGCCCGTGGGCTGATAAATCCCCATCGCCACCATCAGCATCAGCACGCCCAGCAGCCAATCCAGCCAGCGGCGGGCCAGCAACGGCGTCGGTGGGCCATAGGCCATCAGCACGCCGCCCCAGATCGAAAGGGCAGCAGGCAACAGATAGGTACCGATGGCAAAACTGAAGTTGAACAGATCCAGGGTGTAGCTGTGCAGGCTCAGCACCAGCGCCAGCAGACAGGCCCAGGCCGGCGTGATCAGCGGACAGAACACCGCCGTGGCCGCTGCCACCGCATAGAGGGAACCTGCGGCCAGCAGCCAGCCAAAAAACGGAGAGAAGCTGTTCTGAAACAGCAGCGGATAGATCAGATCCCAGCCAGGCCTGCTCTGCTGGGACTGGTCAATTCGTTCACCGATCAGGGCCCAGTCATCGACATTCCAGGTGGGTGAGGTGACCTCCTGCCAGTGAGTCGCCAGAAACAACCCCAGAAACACCAGAGCCCAGGTGCGGGCCTTGCAGATCGTCCAGCCCGCCATCCAGGGAGCGGAGCCCATTGCTGACGGACGGGCGAACGCTGAACCTGAAAGCGGCAAGATCACAACCTTCGTCTGTAGCGAACCTATGGCTCAGACCAGTTCAGCGCCGGCATCCGCGGCCACAAGCGCCTGTGCCAGGCGCTGCAGATTGGCATCAGCCGCCTCTGGCAGCGCAACCAGCCAGCGGCTCCCCGCCGGCCGCAGCCTGGCCGCCGCCAGCAGGGTCATGCTCTCGCCGACGACCACCACCCCGGCAAAGCGGGCGATCCAGGGTTCGGGAGGCCCCTCCAGGAGTCGATCGGCCGCCGTCAGCGGCAGCCGCCAGGCTTGCTTGGAGCGCACCGGGTGGGGGATCAGCCACCACGGATGGGCCAGGCGGCACGCCTGGGCTTGCAGCCGCTCCAGCCCGGGAGCATCGATCAGCAGGGTGCCGTTGGCTTCGGGAGACTGGGAATCGGCATGGGCCAGCGCCAGAGCGGCCGGATCGCGCGGATATAAGGGGCCCAGTTCACGGCAGTCGAAGCGAGTGCACCAGCTGGCCCGATGGCTGGCCGCATCGGAAAACAGCCAGTAGGGCGTGCCGGCAGCGAATTGGCGCGGATCAATCGCCCGGGGCTGGTCGCGGTACTGATCGAGGCCGTCATCGAGCAGCTCCAGTTGCGGCACATGGCGCAGCAGCAGGCGCAGGGCACGGCCAGCGCCGCGGCGATGGGCGATCACCAGCTCCCGCACCAGACCGAACAGAGCCAACAGAGCCAGCAGGGTCAGCCAGTGCGGGCGGATCGGCAACTGGCAGGGCCAGAGCCGGCGATCGGCGGCACTCAGCCAGCAGCGATCCCGATCCCACAGCAGCAGCTCGACCCGCCGCTGCCGGGTCGTGGCGAGCGATACGCGCCGCCGCCGGGCGGCCTCCAGATGGATGCCGTTGGAGACCAGAACCAGGCGAATCATCCGGGCCGCTGCCAACCGCGCAGGCTGCCCCGGCTGAAGGCCAGCAGCAGGACCGGCATCTGCAGCAGCCGGCGGCCGGTGTGCCAGTAGAGGCGATGCCACCAGCGCACGTCCCAGCGTCCCTTGCGACTGGGGGGAAAGAGCTTGAACGGCAACACCTCGAGAAAGATGTCCG
>CAIKWV010000350.1 GCA_903831165.1 uncultured cyanobacterium | reverse complement strand
CTGGAGCGGCCGCCAGCGTCGTGACGATGTGACGCTCGATCTGCGGCTGGACTGAGGCGGCACCCGGTATGAACTCGCTGCTCCGGATCGCCGGTTGGCCAGAGCACCGGGTGAGGGTGGTGCCGCCTTAGCGATCCGCACCCTGAGGAGCTGCCAGCTCCTACCAGCTGACGCCGTGCAGCTTGGGCAAGGGAGCCGTGCGGAAGGTGGTGGCGAACAGGCGCGGAATGAGGCGGCTGTTGTACACCCGGAACTCACGCACCACATCGGCGCCCTGCTCACGCACGGCCTGGTTCAACACCACCGAACCATCAGGATCGGAGACGGAACGATGGAAGGTGCCCGGCGGAATGCGCAGGATGTCGCCGCCGGTTTCGAGGCGGACAATGTGATACGGGTAGTTCCAGCCCAGATTTACCAGATAGAAGGTACGGCCGCCGTGCAGGGCCAGCAGATTGTCTTCCTGGTGGGGATGGAGATAAAACTGCCAGGCGCCGGTTCTCTCCTCATCGGGAGGGCTGACAGCTGGACCGCTGTGGATCACCAGATCCCGGGCATTAGACGCGGCAACGGTGATATCGAAGAAACGAACAGCCGGGGTATCGCGGAACTTTTCGTAGGGGACCAGTTCAAACATCGGCGCCGGACGGGGCGCCCGATGTGGGCTTTCACGGCGTTGTTCGCTGCTGGGGACGCTGAACGGCATGGCGGCGGCTGCGGGTACGCAGACCAGGACTCGGGAATGGACCAGTGAACCGAACCCCGCCCCGGTCAACCGTGAGGCTGGCTACCGAATTGCCGTTGTCGTGGACCAGTTCCTCAGGTGATTGGCGCCATCCGGGCGGCGGCGTAGCGCCCCGGCACATCCAGGAGTCGACAGGAGGCATTCGGACGCCGACCGCGTCTGGGCGAATGGCTGTTCTGGGCGAAAAGGCCGCCCATGCCAGAAGCCAGAAGCCAGAAGCCAACCGAATCTCTGACTGATCTGGACCAGGCCGCGCCTCAGGCTCATCGCGCGTTCAAGATCCCTGCCAGGCCCATGGATCAGCTCGGACCAGCAGCTCGGGATCAAACCGCCGCCATCTGCGCCTTGGTTTGGACTGCCCCCCGGCGGCGGAACGGTTCAGACGCCGCGCACCTGCCACTGCCCCGGCCTTGCCCTTGCCGCCGTACCGGATCGGGTGCCCAGCGCCTCCAGCTCCAGGTTCACCACCCGGGAGCGACCCCGATCCTTGGCCACGTAGAGCGCCGCATCGGCCGCACTCATCAGATCACTGAGGACGTAACCCCCGGGGCCGCTGCTGGCCGCGAGCCCCGCCGAGAGGGTCACCTGCACGGGATGGTCGGGGCTGATGCCCAGGTCATGGCTGACGACCTGGGCCAGGATGCGATCCAGCATCGCCGTGGCCGCATCGGCGGGCAGCTGCACCAGGATCACGAATTCGTCGCCGCCCAGACGGCCCACCAGATCCACGCTGCGCGCCGAATTCCGCAGCAGTTCGGCCACGCGGCTGATCACCTGGTCACCGGCGCTGTGGCCGTAGGTGTCGTTGATCTGCTTGAAGTGATCCACGTCGATCAGGGCCAGGGCCATAGGGGACTGCAGGGGCTCGGCCCGATGCAGCAGCTCGGTGGCGCTTTCCATGAAGGCGCTGCGGTTGTAGGACCCGGACAGGGCGTCCACCTGGGCCAGCCGCAGCAGATCCGGAATCAGCTGCTGGCGCAGGCGCAGCATCAGGCCGACGCAGCCGGCCAACAGGGGCAGCAGCCCGGCCAGGAACACCCGGACGATGAAGCTGAGCGCGTCAGGGACGGCCTGACTGTCATCGATGACGGTGATCAGGGTGGCGCGATCGCCGAAGCGCGTGCTGCCCTCGAGAGCCAGGGGGTACTGGCGACGGCTGGTGAGGGTCTCGCCGCCGATCCAGGGCAAGGGGCCCTGGAACTGCAGTTCATCGCGGCTGAGGCAGGCGAGCAGGGCAGAGGCGGAGGGGCAGTCATCAAACAACCGACGCAACGGCTCCTGCCTGGGCAGCAGCAGCACCTGGGCGAGGGGAAGCTGAACCAGGGCGTTGTTGGAGGCCGCCAGCACGATCCCCCGCTGATCGACCACCAGGGCGGTTTCCACCTGACGGGCGGAGGCGGCCTGCAACAGCAGGCGCTGCAGATTGAACAGGGGCTGATAGCTGGTGAGACCGACGCTCAACTGGCGCTGCAGCTCCTCGGCGTCCCGCTCCAGCATCTGGGCGCTCTGGGAGAGCACCAGCGCACCGGCCAGCACGGCCATCAGGGCGGAAGCGGCCGTGGCCGTGAGAATCACCTCAAGCCAGAGGCTCTGATGCACCCGCCCCCGCAGCAGCTGGGACTCCCCCAGTCGGGCCAGCAGGCGACGGATCATCGGCCCTCCAGGAAGTCCCTGCTGAGCGGAGGACGGGGGGCATCGGGGCGGATGCGGCCGGCCTCCTCCATCAACCGAACCATCCGGTCCATGGACCGGGCCAGGGGACCATCGGCCGCCAATAGCCAACGCTGCTGGGCCGGCCCCGGGTAGCGCAGATCCTGCTCCGATTGCCGGAACCGCCTGGCGTCGATCTGCTGCCGGCGGGCCATGAGTGCCTGCGCCTGACTGGGATCGCGGCGGGTCAGCGCCTGGGCCGCCCACCAGGTGCGCACCAGGGCCTGGATCCGGCCTGGATGCTGGCGGGCGAACTCGGGATCCACGGCCAGCACATCCACCACCTCCCCCGGCAGATCACGGCTGCTGAACAGCTGGTGGAAACG
>CAIKWV010000349.1 GCA_903831165.1 uncultured cyanobacterium | reverse complement strand
GGCCGAATCCCTGAGCAGGCTGGCGGCCCTGCGGGCCTCCCTCTGCCTCTATCTCAGTGCCCGGCACGTGGAGGAGGTGCAGGCCGAACTGCTGCAGCACTACCCCGCCGATACCCCCGTGGCGATCGGTTACCGGGTGAGCTGGCCCGATCAGTGGCTCACGGTGGTGCCCCTGCAGCAGATGGCGGCCGAGAGCCGCCAGCGCGAGCTGATCCGCACCACCCTCTAGGTGATCAGCCCGGCCCTGGCGCCCCCTGGCGAGGCCCGCTCCAAGCTGTATTCGGCCAGCCACCAGCACCTGTTCCGCGGTGGGGCCCTCTGAAGCGGTTGGTCCTCCGGGGCCAGCGCCTGTGCCAGCAGCGGTTGACTTCGACCACGACAGCAGCTTCGCGTACAGCGTTGATCACCGGCTCGATGCCGGCGCCCGGTCCACCGACCTGGCGGCGATGGCGCAGTCCCGCTCCGCCATGGCCCGGGGGCTGCAGAAGCGTGACACTCTGGGAGCAGGTCCCCCGGCTGCAAACTTCCGCCGCGAGAATGGATCTCCGTTGCCGCGAGCGCTCCCGAGCCGCCCATGCGCCGACACCTCGGCCTGCCGATCCTGCTCCTGGCCGCCGCTCTGACGGCCTGCCGGGGCCCCGAGCCCATGGCCAGGCCGCCGATCGTGGCGCCACCAGCACCACAGTCGGAGCTGCAGCGGCAGGAGCAGGCCCGGCTCTGCCGCCAGACCAGCCGCACGGTCAGCAGCGAGCTGGCGGCCCTGCGTCAGGTTGAGCGCCGCCTCAGCGGTCTCAGACAGCAGGGAGAACCCGGATCCAGCAGCCCTGCTCCCCTCTGGGATGAGGCGCGGGAACAGCGCTACAGCGACCAGGACCGGGAGCTGGATCGCCAGCGCTACGAGCGCGAATGGGCCCAGTGGCAACAGCAGCAGGCCACAGGGCGGCAAGCCTGGGAAGGGCGCCATCGCCGCGAGCTGGCTGGGGCCCAGAGCGAGCTCAATGCCCGGTCCCGCCGCCTGCGCCGGCTGCGCCCCAATCTGTTCACTGGCGCCACCAGCATCGAGGTCAATCCCGCCGTACTCGATCAGATCCTGCGCTGTGCCCCCACCGGCTAATCGCCCGCTCGATCAGGGCCGAGCGGCCGCCAGCTGCAGCTCCAGCCAGTCGGCGATCGCGGCGGCGATGGCGGGCTTGCCGTGATGCTGGCTTTCCCCCCCGGCACTCACCAGCCAGGCGCTCTGCTCGTCGCCTTGCACCGCTTCGGCCCGGTTCGCCACCACCAACTCGAAGCGATCGAGCCGGGAGCGGGCCACGGCCAGCAGCTCGGCCTCGCTCACCCCTTCGAGCAGCTTGAACGTCACCATCGGCAGGCCCGGCGCGGCCGCCCGCACCTGATCAATCACCTTCTCGGTGGGCTCCAGCTCCAACTGCAGACCCGGCTGACCACTGGCGAGCTTGCCGGGATGGACCTGGCGCGGCCGGTAATCGGCCACAGCCGCCGAGAAGATGCCGGCATCCAGTCCCCCTGCCACGGCCGCCAGCACCTGAGCCCGGTAGTCGTCAAAGCTGCAGACCGGCTGATGGGGAATCCAGGCGGGGGGGGGCGCCGAGCCCTGGCCGAGCACCAGTTGGGGATCGGCGCCGCGCAGCAGCAGCTCCTCGCTGATCGCCGCCGCCAGGCGGCCGCTGAAGCGATTGACGATGTGGCGCACGCCATCGATCGGCACCGGTGTCGGCCCGCCGGTCACCAGGATCCGCCGGCCCCGCAGTGGGCTGGGGCTGACCGCCCGGCAGACGGCCGCCACCAGCAGCTCCGGATCCGGCAGGTTGTGCTTGCCATAGGCGTCGCGGGGGGCGATCCAGCTCACCCCCAGCTGGGCCAGGGAGCGGGCCTGGCGCTCCAGGATCGAGGTGTGCAGCGAACCGTGCATCGTCGGCGCGATCAACAGCCGGGTGAGCCCCTGCTCCAGGCGCCCCAGGGCGGAGGCCAGGGCGGAGCTCACCGGCGTATCGGCGATGCCGCTGGCCAGCTTGGCGATCGTGTTGGCCGTGGCCGGCGCCACCAGCCAGGCATCGAAGGGCTCCGCGTCGCTGAGGTGTTCTGCCCGCCAGCTCAAGCGGCTGATCACGGGGCGGCAGGTGGCCCATTCCAGGGCCTGCCTCCCCACGTAGTGCAGGGCTTCGGCGCTGCAGATCGCCGTGACCTCGGCGCCGCGGCGCCGCAGGGCCCGGGCCAGATCGGGCGTGCGCAGGGCCGCGATGCTGCCGGTGACGACCAGGGCGATGCGCCGCCCCCGCAGATGGCTCGAAACCAGGGGCACGTCGTGGTCGCCGATCGCAGCTGACTGGGGTGGGCGGAAATCCCAGTCGTGGAAGCCGGTGGTCAAGGGGGCAGGGCCGGCGCGGGGACGACCTCCCCATCCTGACCCTTGAGGAGGCTGCTGAAAAAGCCTGAGGCAGGGGGGCTCGATCTCTGATGCCGCCCTGTGGAAGCGGCGGCGCTCCAGCCTCCACCGGGAACGGTTCGCTGCGGTCAGGGCTGCTGGTCAGTCCTGTCACCTCGCCAGCCGGTCGTATTGGTAGTCAGCTGGGTGAGGTCAAAGTGGTGTCAAGGCGATGGTCGCTGGCACCAAGTCCTGTGGAAGCGGCGCAGTTGCTCGGACCAGGAGGCGGCGCTGATGGTGCTGGGTTGCGACGCCGGCCGCCCCTGGTCGCTGCAGGGCTGGTGGAGCTGACCCTCAGATCAGTTGCTTCAGCTGGGCCAACTGCTGCAGATCGAAACGCAAACGGGTGCGCCGCTCGCCATGGATGACGTTCGCATCGATCGTCTGCCCGCCGATGTGCCGGTAGACCGGCAGCAACCGGTCGGTGCAGGTGGCATCGGCGGTTTTCAGGTTCAGGTCCAGGGCCTGCTGCGCCGCCGTGCACAGGAAGGTGCGCAGGCCCGTCAGATCGGCATCCCGCCGCGAAAACAGCGCCAGGATCTCGCAATGGCCCTCCAGGGGGGGCGGCGGTTCAAAACCGAGACTGGCGATCTGGTGTTCCGCCAGGCGCCAGTTGAGGGCCAGGGCCGTATCCACGGCGTTGCCGGCATCGGTGCCAGCGGCCTCCTTCCCCGCTCCGGCGCCAGGATCGCCAGCGACTGGATCCCGCAGCACAAACACCACCTGATCCGCATAGGGAATCCGGGTGCGGATGCGGCCGGCGCGGTCATCCCAGTCCCAGATGTGCCGCACCTGGGTGTTGACTTTGGCGCGGGCAAAGGCGTCGTAGAAGGCCCGTTCATAGGCGCAGACGGCCCTGGGATCGGTGGAATCCAGTTGTTGCAGTCTCAAGGCGACGGATTCACGTGGGCTGGCCGTACCGGTGACGGTCCACGGAGTCATCCCACAAGCCGATGCGTTCGTCAATCAATTCCACGTCGATCACGTCGATCACGTCGGACTCCGCACCGCCCCGACTCGCTCTGGCGGCGCCGTTCGCCGGAGCCCGGCGAGCCAGTTCGCTGGCGGCGAACGCGCCCAGCCGGCGGGTGATCAGATAGTCGAGGCCGCCGCCGATCACACCGCCGACCAAAGGAATGGAACGATCCAGTCGCAACAGGCCCCGCTCTCCGAAGCGGCTGACCAACTGGAAGCCCACGGCCCGGTTGATGGCCTCCAGGCTGGCCAGCGGCAGCCGATGCAACTGGGCCCGGACGAAGCGCTGACCGGCCTTCACCCCCACCTGCCGGAGCACCTCCGCGGCCTGGTCCCCCAGCAGGGTGAGCAGGATCTGGGTGCGAACAGCCTGATGCTTCAGGTCGTGGCCCTGCAGCTGGGCGATGGCGCCCACCATCCGGGTCTGGATCACCCAGGTGGCGGTGACGGCGGCAGGCAACTGCAGCGGCAACAGGCCGAAGCCCCCCAGGCCGGTGAGGAAGCCCGTGCCCGCATTCCAGCGGGCCTGATCCTCGATCAGCTCGGCGATCGTCCCATTGAGGCCGATTCGCCCCAGCCGCGGCCGATACTCCGAGGCCAGTTCGGCCGCCGAACGCCAGCGGCAGGCGGGCTCGGTGCTGAATGGAAGCGTCAAGGGCGCCCCCTCGAGGCCCCAGCGCACCAGCGCCGCCACCAGTGCCAGGGCAGGGGCCTGGGGATCAAGCTCACGGTCCACCATCGTCAGGATCCGCTCACCACCCACCAACGTTAGGCAGCCTGGTTCTCGGGGCCGAGGGGGTCAGCCGCGGCCGGCGAGCGGCTCTCCGGCTCCTGCACACCATGGAGCTCCCGGTTCAGGCGCTGGCGATCCACCCGGCAGCCCAGCTGGGCGGCAATCAGCTCCAGATCCCGTTCACCGTTTCCCAGGCAGCAGGTGCCGCCGGGAGAAGGGGTGACGTTGAAGATCAGCCTGGGGATCGCCGGGATGCTCACCTCGCCGAGCATCAGCCGCCGGTTGGGCTTGTCGATCAGCTGGGGCCGCACGCCGCCGTAGCCCTTGGCAAAGCGCAGATCCTCCAGCTGCATGCCCGGCACGATCTTGCGCGCATCGGCCAGGAACAGGCGACGCCCCAGCCAGGGCAGCTCGAACAGCAGATTGCGGAGGATATAGCGGCGGATGTCACCCACCCCGAACAGCTGCCAGAACACGGCCAGCACGGACCAGTCGAGCCGCAGCACCCGCAGGAACTGCCAGAACGAGGCCGGCCGGTAGCGCTCCAGCATCGGCAGCAGCAGGGCCGTGGGGCCGAAGCGGGTCTTGCCGGGGGCGCGCACGTCCGGATCACCGTGGATGGCCGCAAACGGCAGCTTGTCGTTCTGCACGGTGAAGACCATGCCGCGCAGCAGATCGGGAGTGACGTAGAAGCTGCCCGCCACCGGCAGGCACGAATACTGCAGCCCGAAGCCCAGCTTCTGGGCCATCAGCAGGCTGTGGGCGCCAGCGTTGACCACCACATGGCGCGCCCGCAGGGTGCAGGGGCCATCGGGACCTCGTAGCTCCACCCGGATCGTCTCGGCCTGCGGCTCCAGCCGCTCAACGGTGGTGCCCAGCCGCAGATCCAGTCGGCGCCCGCCGCCGTCCATGGCCAGGTGGGCCTGCTGCACGAACGACTCGGCCAGGGCCTCGTAATCCACCGCCGTCGGCGAGTTGCGGATGCCGATCGCCACGATCTCCTCGGAGCGCAGGATCCCATTCACCAGGGCCACGGCCGGCTCCCATTCGGCGATTTGCTCCTTCTCCAGCAGCTCCATCGCCGGGAAATGGGGTGAGAAGGCAGCGAAGCGCTGGCGCAGGAAGGCACATTCCCGCTCCCCCACCGCCAGCACCAGCTTGGGGGTGCGGAACACGCAGTGATCGGCCTGCTCGGGGTCCAGCAGCTCGGCGTAGCGACCGATCATCTCGGCGGTGCGCTTCACCGAGCGCGCCTTGTCGAGGCTGTAGTTGGTCTCGATGTCACCGCAATGGATGGTCTGACTGTTGTTGGTGGCCCGGGAGTTGACCTGGGCCAGCTGGTCGTAGCGCTCCACCAGGGTGAGATGGCCCAGGTCCGTGTAGCGGGCCAGCTCGAACAACAGGGCGGTGCCGCAGACGCCGCCGCCGATGATCAGCACGTCGGTTTCCGCCATGCCGTCGGCCGGCCCGTCGCTGTCGGGCGAGGACTCCTGGGACGCTGAGCTGCAGCTGGGAGGGATGGCGGGGAACTCGGGCACCGGCGGCGGCAGGGGGGGTCTCATGCTGAACGATCGGCGCCCCTGGGGCCTGGGAGCGATGGCCTCCCTGCCGTGATCTATGCTCGCTTTCAAGCCTGAGGATTCACTCCTGGGGCTGCGTGCGGGCGATTAGCACAGCGGTAGCGCACTTCCTTCACACGGAAGGGGTCACTGGTTCGAATCCAGTATCGCCCATTCAATCTCATTTCTTCCAGCTGATTGGTTGGCAGACGTTTTGACGGCTGCATTCTCCGCTCGCTACAGCACCTGACTGCCGAGGGGACTTCCTAGGGCCAATCTCCCCGCGTCAGGGCACCTTGACCCCATCAGGTTCCAGCGGCATCCAGCCAAGGAAAGGCATTGCATCGTCATGCCCAGTCATCAGGTCCAGTCATCAGGTCCAGCATCGGCCCAATCCTTCGTAGAGGCGATTGTTTCGAGGTTCCCGTCCATGTTGGGATCGGATCGTGCTGTATTGAACCGATCGGTCTCGCTCCAGTACATGGTGTGGAGCCTGCCTTGCCACGGGAGTAACCCGATTCGCCTGCGGGACTTCCCCGTTCAAGCGGGGTTGTGCACCCCTCTTCTGAGCAAGATCCACAGCGCGTCCCAGCCGGAAACGGCCCGCTGAGCAGGGATCTGCTTTGTCGTCCGTCTTCTGCTCAAAGTCCCGGCTGATCCAGGACCAACCGGTTGTCGGATCAGGCACCAAGCTCCGCTGCGGGGATCTCAGTGGTTTCCAGAACCCAGGCGCGAGCTGGCTTCAGCTTCCATCCAGTCGCGGCTCGGGTGGGGACTAGGGAGCTGGTTCCCTGATCAGGACCTGGTCCGGCCCGATTCGCCCAGGGTGATCGATCAGCCCCGGCTGCTTTCGCGGGCCAGGCGTTTCCGCCCTGATCCAGGCCCGCCGCTCTGGATCCCCTGGCCTGCACTTGGGTTCGTCATCAAGGCATCGCCGACCAATTGAGGGCCCGTTCCCTGCCGTGACGGCTCCTGGCTTCGCGTCAGGAGCCGACGCCTTCAGGCTTTGATCCCGATCGCGATCGCGCCGGCTGCTGCCAGCTACCGCTGCCAGGTGCTGCTGCCGACCACGTCATGGGGCCGGTTCCCACGAATCAGGCCGTTGTTCGCCGTGGCGGGACCTGCCTGTCAAGCTCCGAATGGCGCCGGAGCCCAATGGGTAGCGAGCCCAGGCCAACCTGGTCATACTGCGGCCACGACCTTCCGCACGGTTGCCCCGTGAGTGCCGAGTCTGGGAGCCCAGAATCCGTGGGCATCGAGGCCCAGGCAGGCAGCGCGCCCGTCTCCCCCGAGTTGGTGGACCTGGGTCAACGGCTGCAGGCAGCCCGTCAGGCTCGGGGTCTGGAGGCCGGTGAGCTGGCCGACAAGCTGCACATCGGCAAGGAGCAGCTGGAGGCCCTCGAAAGCGCCGACCTGGCCAGGCTGCCGGAACCGGTGTTCGTGATCGCCCAGGTCCGGCGACTGGCCGGGGCCCTGGATCTGGACCTCGAACCCCAGCTGCAGGCCCTGCGCCAGAGCGCCTGGATGGGGCAGGGCCGCAAGGGCGCCGGACCGGCGCTCCCCAGGCCGCTGCCCGCCAGACCCCAGGCTCCGGGCTCGGCGGCAGCCAGGGAGGCCGCCCCAGGGACCGAATCCAGGTCAGCGCCGGTCGCCCTGCCGCTGATCGCGGGCTGCGGAGTCCTCGTCCTCGCCGCTTTCTGGGGGATGCAGCACATCGGGCAGGGTCAGCGCAGCCAGCTGACAGCCAGGAGCGCCTCAGCCCTCAGCCCGGCGGCCAGGACACCCGCCGACAGCAAGACCCCAGCGGCCCCTCCGGGGGGCACCGCCGCCGCACCGGCCAGCCTCAGCCTGCGCAGCTCGCCTCCCAGCTGGGTGGAAGTGCGCAACAAGGCCGGGGTCGGTCTGTTCAAAGGCACCCTCAGCGGCGAACGTCGATTTCCGATCGGCGAGGGGTTGCAGGTGCTGGCCGGCCGGCCCGATCTGGTCTGGGCCGCTTCTGGCCCCAACCCCGGCCGCCCGCTCGGGCCGATCAGCGATGTGCGCTGGCGCTCCCTGCCCTAGACGTCTGCGGGGGGAGCGATTCGGTCGGCCTGGGGGTCGCTGATCGGGGGCTCCAGGACGCCTGCGAAGCGGGCTTGGGCGCTTCAGGGAACCGGCGGCACGTTGTGTGGGCGCTCAAGTGCTGGTGCGGCGGCCTCCAGCCAACTGTGCTTTCTCCCCTTTGGGGCGCCGTCCGCCCCCCCTGATCACCCCGGTTCCGGAGTCGCCCGCCTCCCCGCTCAGCTCACGCATCCCCGCACAGCGGGCGCTTCCGATCCGGCCGGTTAGGTTCGGGACGCCAGCGTCGCGATCAGGCCCGATCTCGATCCGGCCCGGGATTTCACCGGCCGGTGGGATCGCGTCAGAATCCCCGGCGGCGAACGCACCCCATCGGATGGATCGACTACCCGCCGCATCGGGACTGCTGCTGGTGCTGTTTCTGCTGCTTCACCTGGCCGGGGTCTCGCTGGCCGCGGTGGATCCACTGCGCTTCGAGGACTACGCCGCCGGCCTGCACCACAGCCCCTGGCTGCCCCTGGCGGAGCTGGCTCTGCTGCTCGTCGCGGCAGCTCACGCGACGCTGGCGGCGCGCAAGTGGCTGCTCAATCGTCGTGCCGGCAACACGGCGACCCTCCGGAGCCGCCGCGACGATCCCCTGGCCGCCCTGGCGGCCCGCAGCCAGGCCTTCGGCGGCCTGCTGCTGTTGGGGTTTCTGGTGATTCACCTGCGCCAGTTGCGCTGGCCCCGTCCTGCGCAGGGCGCTGAGCTTTCCGCCCTGCTGGCGGTGCTCAGCCAGCCCCTGACGCTGGCGCTCTATCTGGCAGCAGCCCTGGTGCTGGGTCTGCATCTCTTCCACGGCGGCGAGGCCGCCCATCGCAGCCTGGGCCTGCTCGATCCGGCCAATGCCGGCCGCATCCGCTTCGGGGCCCGCCTGCTGGCCCTGCTGCTGGGCGGCGGCTTTGCCCTGGTGTCCCTGGTCCTGGTGGCACCCCTGAATCTCGGAGCCCAGCCATGAGTGGCCTGCCCGATCCCCGCCTTCCGGCAGGCCCGATCGCCGACGCCTGGCGCCGGACCTCTGAGGGGCTGCCGCTGATCAGCCCGCTGCGCAAGCGGCAGATGACCGTGCTGGTGGTGGGCACCGGTCTGGCAGGCGCCTCGGCGGCCGCCACTCTGGCGGAACAGGGCTACCGGGTGCGGGTGCTCAGCTTTCACGACAGTCCCCGCCGGGCCCATTCGGTGGCGGCCCAGGGGGGGCATCAATGCGGCCCGGGCCCGGGCTGTCGATGGCGACAGCGTCAGCCGTCTGTTCGCCGACACCCTGCGGGGCGGCGATTTCCGCGCCCGCGAGGCGGGCTGCCAGCGGCTGGCGGAGATCAGCAGCGCGATCATCGATCAGTGCGTCGCCCAGGGGGTGCCATTCGCCCGCGAGTACGGCGGCACCCTGGCCACCCGCAGCTTCGGTGGCGCCCTGGTCAGCCGCACCTTCTATGCCCGCGGCCAGACCGGCCAGCAATTGCTCTACGGCGCCTACCAGGCCTTGATGCGTCAGGTGGCCTTAGGCCGGGTGGAGCTGCTGTGTCGCCGCGATCTGCTGGAGCTGGTCACCGTCGATGGGGTGGCCCGCGGTGCGGTCTGCCGCCATCTGCTCACGGGAGCCCTGGAGGTGCACACGGCCCAGGCGGTTGTGCTGGCCACCGGGGGCTATAGCAATGTCTACTTTCTGTCCACGAATGCGCTCAAATCCAACGCCAGTGCCATCTGGCGGGCGCATCGCCAGGGGGCTCTGTTCGCCAATCCCTGTTTCACCCAGATTCACCCCACCTGCATCCCCAGCGGCGACGCCTACCAGAGCAAGTTGACGCTGATGAGCGAGAGTCTGCGCAACGATGGGCGCGTCTGGCTGCCGGCCATGGCCGGCGACGAACGACCGCCGGCCGCCATCCCCGAGGCGGAGCGGGATTATTTCCTCGAGCGCCAGTATCCCGCCTACGGCAATATGGTGCCCCGCGATGTGGCCTCTCGGCGCGCCCGTGAGCTCTGCAATGCCGGCCATGGGGTGGGTCCTGGCGGTCGCTCGGTCTATCTCGACCTGCGGGATGCCATCGCCCGAGAGGGACGGGAGACGATCGAGGCCCGCTACGGCAATCTGCTGGAGATGTACGAGCGCATCAGTGGTGACGATCCGATCACGACGCCGATGCGCATTTATCCGGCACCGCACTACACGATGGGGGGACTCTGGGTGGACTATCAGCTGATGAGTTCGATTCCGGGTCTGTTTGTGCTCGGCGAAGCCAACTTCTCGGAACACGGCGCCAACCGACTCGGCGCCAGTGCGCTGATGCAGGGGCTGGCGGATGGCTATTTCATCGCCCCGGCCACCGTCACCGCCTGGCTGGCGGGCCATCCCACCCCGGCCATCGCTGTCGACGACCCTGCCTGCCGCGCGGCCCTGGAGCGGGCCCGCGGCCGCATCGCGGCGCTGCTGCAGGTCGGGGGCAGGCGACCGGTGGATGCCTTTCACCGGGAGCTGGGGGCGCTGATGATCGAGCGCTGCGGCATCAGCCGCGAGGCCAGCGGCCTGCGGGCCGGTCTGCAGGAGCTGGAAGAGCTGGAGCACCGCTTCCACAGCGAAGTTCGCGTGCCGGGCTCGGCCGAGGGGCCCAATCCGGAACTGGAAAAGGCCCTGCGGGTGGCGGACTTCTTCGGGCTGGCCCAGCTGATGCTGCGCGATGCCCTGGCCCGGGAGGAATCCTGCGGGGCCCACTTCCGTGAAGAGCATCAGAGCGCCGAAGGGGAAGCCCGCCGCGATGACGCCAACTTCTCCCATATCGCCGCCTGGGAGTTCCGGGGCGATGGCGCCGAGCCACTGCGCCACAGCGAACCGCTCTGTTTCACGGCCCTCCAGCCCAGCACCCGCAGCTACCGATGACCTCCCGTCCCACCGACAGCGGCCTCGCCCCTGGCAGTGCCAGCCGCCCTCGCCTCTCGCTCAACCTGAGGGTCTGGCGGCAGGAGAGCCCCGCCGAACCCGGGGGCTTCCAGAGCTACCGGCTGGAGCAGGTCAGCGCCGATCTCTCCCTGCTGGAGGCCCTGGATCAGCTCAATGAGCAGCTGATCGCCGCCGGCGAGCGGCCGGTGCACTTCGAGCACGACTGCCGCGAGGGGATCTGCGGCAGCTGCGGCTTTCTGGTCAACGGCCAGGCCCATGGACCGCAGGCCGCCACCACGGTCTGCCAGCTCTACTTGCGACAGTTCGAGGACGGTGCCACCCTCAGCCTGGAACCCTGGCGCAGTCGGGCTTTCCCGCCGATCCAGGATCTGGTGGTGGACCGTTCGGCCCTGGATCGCCTGATCAGCGCCGGTGGTTACTGCTCGGTGAACACCGGCCAGGCGCCGGAGGGCAACGCCATGCTGGTCGGGCAGGAGCAGGCGGCCTCCGCCTTCGCCACCGCCAGCTGCATCGGTTGCGGCGCCTGCGTGGCCAGTTGTCGCAATGCCTCGGCCAGCCTGTTTGTGGCCGCCAAGCTGGCCCACCTGGGCCAGCTGCCCCAGGGCCAACCGGAGCGGCAGAAGCGGGCGCGATCCATGGGGCAGCAGATGGAGGCCGAAGGATTCGGCAGCTGCAGCAGCAACCTGGAGTGCGAGGCGGTCTGCCCGAAACAGATCTCCGCGGACTGGATCAGCTGGATGCGGCGGGAAGCGCGCTGAGGCGGCCAGTCCAGGAGCACGGTCTACAGATCACCGCATCCGAAATGCCGCTTTGGGGCAAAGGAACTCGAGGTGATGCGATACTGAGATTAAGTGACAACGGAACCTTTCAACCTCAACACAATGCGGCGATCTCCTTCCAGTGTCGACATTCCCGAGTTGCAGCACTCGAACAGGGCGGACAGGCTGCCTGTTGAATACCCGGATTACGCTGAGCGCTTGAAGGATCATCCCTATTTTGATGAATTTCGATCCGAGCTGGACTTCCTTCATGAGCAGGGCTATGTCATCCTTCCCCAGGCGGTGAGCCCGGATTTGTGCGACAAGCTTGCTGCTTACTACAGCGAAGTCCAGACGCTCACGGCTGACGAACTGCCCTATGTGGAATATTTCCACAATCATCAGTCATTTTATGGCGTCAAATATAGTGAACAGGTGAGGTTGGATAGCGAAGGCAAGTTTAAGATGATCGATCTCTTCGCTCATAATGCCCTGGCGCGTGAGGCTTGTTTTGCAGACAAGCTGGCTCGTTTCCTCTCCTTGATCTTTGCCTCGGATGTCCTGGCTTTTCAGCAACTGGGCTTTATTTATGGCACCGAGCAGCCCATCCATCAAGATACCGCTTATGTCAGGGTTTCGAAGCCGGCCATGCTCGCCGCGTCGTGGATCGCCCTGGAGGATATCCGGCCAGAAACGGGCGAGCTTGAGTTTATCCCGCGTTCGCACAACTACAACGCATTCCGGTTTGACTCCCGTGGAGATAAGGCCTGTGAGCTGGTCGAGAGCGATCCGGAACGTAGCCTTTGGTTCAACTACACAGACCAGGCAGCCCATGCCGACTTCCTTAAGACCATGGAAAGCCTCAAGCCTCTATATGGCTGCAAGAAGTTTGCGGCCAACAAGGGAGATGCCCTGATCTGGATTTCTTTTCTGGCCCATGGCGGCTCAAAGATCAGTGAAGAGAATGCCTTGAGCCAGGCCACGCGAAAATCATTGGTAACGCACTATTGTCCCCATCCGGCGGCCTTTCCTGTGTATTTCAAGGACGTCTTGCACATGCCAGCTCTCAAGCATAAGGAAAGCTGTTATCTGTCGTCCAAGATCTATCCCTTGACCCCGCTTCCTGAAGCCTTTTCCGGGCCCGATTATCTGGCTGTCAATCCAGACATCAAAGCCTCTCAGCGTTTCAGTGACGATCCCGGCCTCCATTACCTCGACCACGGCCGCCATGAAGGTCGATCGCTTGCTTGAGCCCGGCCCACGGCTCGCCATGGCGCCACGGCTCGCAATGGCGCCACGGCTCGCAATGGCGCCATGGACCGCGCCGCGCCGTCACCTCAGCGCAGGATTGGCCGCCGGCACTCGCATCTGCAGGCCGGTGGCCTCCTTGACCACATCGGTGCAGGCCTGCAGGCTCCAGCACTCCAGGCTCAGATCCGGCGCTGGCTGGCCCTCGCCGGCGGGCAGGGGCTGCAGGCTGATCTGAAAGCCGCTGGGGTTGCTGCGCGGGCCTTCCGGCTCCACTCGGATCGCGGCGATCACCCCCTCCGGCCGGCGATCAAGGGCCGCGGCCAGGCGCAGCAGCAGGGACAGGCTGGCCACCGTGCGCCGCTCCTGGCGCCCTTCGATCAGCTGCCAGGACTCGTGTCGTTTCTTGGGCAGGCCGCGGCGGTGATAGCGGGCCATGGCCGCCACCATCAGATGCTCGGTCTCCGAGTAGCCCAATAACTCTCCGTGGCGAATCAGATACCAGG
>CAIKWV010000348.1 GCA_903831165.1 uncultured cyanobacterium | reverse complement strand
TAGACGGGCAGGCGGCTGAGGTCAGCGTCGTTCCAGGCGGCGATGCGCTCGACGTTCAGGTCGACCACCGTGACCTGAATGTGCGGGCAACGATCGGCGATCACAGCCATGGTGGGGCCACCCACATAACCGGCTCCGATACAGCAGATCGCCCGGATCGGAGGCCTGACCGACGTCATGAAGGAATCAGTATTGAGTGGGAGCTTAACGCCAGCCCAGGGATCGAAGCGGTCATCATCTCCTTGGGGTGATCCCTGCTCTCAACCCCCTCTCAACCGGCAACCCACCACCGCGACGTGCCTTGGCGAATCTGTTGATCACCGGAGGGGCCGGCTTTATCGGCAGCCACACCTGCCTGGTTCTGCTGCAGGCAGGCCATCGCTTGGTGGTGCTCGACAACTTCGCCAACAGTGGGCCCGAGGCCCTGCGGCGCGTGGCCGAACTGGCCGGACTTGATGGCTGGAGCACCAGCGGCAGCGGGTCCTGGGCCACGGCCGATCGGCGGCTGACTCTGCACCAGGGTGATGTCCGCTCGCGGCGGGATCTCGATCCCCTGTTCGCCGCCGAACCGATCGAGGGGGTGCTCCATTTCGCCGGCCTCAAGGCCGTGTCCGAATCGATCGAGCAGCCGTTGCACTACTGGGGAGTGAACGTCGCCGGCAGTGTCAGCCTGCTCAAGGCCATGGAGGCCGGAAACTGCCGCACCCTGGTGTTCAGCAGCAGCGCCACCCTCTACGGCCATCCCGAACGCGTACCGATTGCGGAAGACGCGGCGATCCGGCCCATCAATCCCTACGGCCAGACCAAGGCGGCGGTGGAACAGTTGCTGGCCGATGTGGCCGCCAGTCAACCGGGCTGGCGCCTGGCCCGGCTGCGCTACTTCAACCCGGTGGGAGCCCACCCCAGCGGCCGCATCGGCGAAGACCCACTGGGCACCCCCACCAACATTTTTCCGCTGCTCAGCCAGGTGGCGCTGGGACGACGGCCGGTGCTGCAGGTGTTCGGCCATGACTGGCCGACAGTCGATGGCACCGGCGTGCGGGACTACATCCATGTCCTCGATCTGGCCGAAGGCCACAGCGCGGCCCTGGCTTTGCTGCTGTCGGAAGCCCCCCAGCTGCTGACCCTCAACCTCGGCAGCGGCCAGGGCCATTCCGTGCTGGAGCTGGCGAACGCCTTCGCCGCCGCCAGTGGCCGGGAGATCCCGCTCCAGCACAGCGCCCGGCGCCCCGGGGATTCGGCCATCAGCATCGCCGATCCGGGCGCAGCCGAGCGCTGCATGGGCTGGCGCAGCCGCCGCGGCCTGGCCGAGATCTGCCGGGATGGCTGGGCCTGGCAGCAGGCCAATCCGCGCGGCTACGGGACCTGAACGGCACCCGGGGGCGGGCTGCCGGTCCCGGCGCGGCGGAAGACCTCGATCTGGCCGCTGCGCAGGGCCAATTGCTCCCCGATCGGCTGCCAGTCGGTCCCGTCCCTGGCCAGACAAGCCCGCAGGGAGGCCTCACTGTTCGCAGCGCGCGAATCGGTCTGCATCCAGATCACCAGCGCATGGGGCGCTGCCGTCAGCTGGCGACAGGCCTCGGCCGCGCCGATCGGCAGGCCCAGGATGCGGGTCGCCCAGCTGGGCTGCAGATTCTGCTGATCCAGGCTCCAGTCAGGTCCGACACCAACCCCGCCGGAAGCCAGGACCAGTTCCCGCAACAGGGCGGTGTCCTGCGGGGCCTGCAGGGAATCCGGGACGGGGTGCTGGGCGGTGATGTAAGCGCGCACGGCGGCGCGATCGTGCTCCAGCTCCCGCACGGACTCGCCCGGGCCTCGCGGCGGGTGCAGGGCCGTGACCAGGAAGACGTTGTTGCCATAAATCAAAGAGATCAGCAGCAGCGTGCCCAGCGCAGTTCGCCGCAGCGCTAGCCGGGGGCTGCTCTCCAGCGAAGCCAGGCCGGCGCTGATCACCAGCACCACGGGCAGGACCAGCAACGGCAGCTCGTTAGCGCCGCCGTCACCACCCTGGAGCGCCAGCAGCACATCGACACTGAAGATCGCCGCAAGGCCAGGCAGCAGCAGCAGCCTCCTGCCGCCTTCCCGCCAGCGCCGCAGCAGCTCCAGCAGCGGCACCAGAGCCAACAACCAGAGCGGCAGCCCGGCCAGGTTCAGGGTCAGCAGCTCCGCCAGCCGTTGCAGCAGGGGGTCCCCCGGAGAAAAGCCGCGGCTGGCCAGCTCGAGCGGCAGCTGCACGGCCCCAGCCCAGACCTGGGCCAGGCCGTCGGGCCGAAGCCGATAGGGCAGCAACAGCAGCAGCAGGGCGCCTGAATTCAAGGCGCCGGACCGGCCCGATCGGCTGCACCACATTCGATCGCGAAGGCCAGGCACTCCCAAAGCCCCGTCCGGCCGAGATCGGCCTGAGGCTGACTTGGGCGCTGATCAGGAGCGTGGGCGGACCGTTCGATCAGAACAGCCCCGGGCTCCATGGGACCCGCGCCACTGAACGGCCGGTGCCACTCAGTCCTGGGGCAGGGCCGCCCGCAGGCGCTCGCGGAAATCGCCCTTGGGCATGCCGCCCTTCACTTCGCCCACGATCTCGAACTCCTCCTCCAGCTGGCTCACCACCAGATAGGTGGGCCAGCCCATCCCCTCCTTGCCGGGGTACTGGGCCAACAGCACCCGCCGATAGCGGCGGTAGGTGTCGGTGTCCTGCAGCATCACGCTGACGAATTCCAGGCCCAGCTCCTCAGCCACCTTGGCGTCGTAGTTGCTCATCCGATGGCAGGTGCCGCAGTCCTCGGAGCTGAACTTCAGGACGGTGAGGCTGGCCATGGTCGCATCAATGATCTCGGCGGGATCGTAGACACGGGCAGCGACAGCGGCGGCGCGGCAACGCGGCGCTGGGGGGAGGGTTGAACAACCCCACAGCAGCTCTGTCCGGCATGCAGTCGGCGGTGCAAGACGCCCCTGACCAGAGGATTGCCGGCGGGCCAAGGGGTGAGCGAACGGCGCCGGGAGAGGTTTTCGGCAGTCTCCTGGGAGGACCCTGAATCACCCTTGCTCCTATGCCGGAAGAATGGCGACATCCCAGGCGGGGTCAAGGTCTGAGGGAGTGACCAGCGCGTTGTCCAGAGCTTGTTTGGCTGATGAGCGGAGCGGGTCGCCTCCCCAGCGGGAGCCGAGGCGCGCAGCGTTGCCCGAAACCAGGGAGGCGCTGGCGGAGGTGCTGGCAGCCGGGCCAGGCCCCAAACGCCTGACGGCGGATCCAGCCAGCCCTCAGATCCGTTCCCGATCCAGCC
>CAIKWV010000347.1 GCA_903831165.1 uncultured cyanobacterium | reverse complement strand
GGTTGGGGCCTCATCAGCGGTGGGGCCGCCTGAACCCACGTTCAACAGGTGGGAGTCCGTACCCAAGCCATCAGGAACGCTCGCTTCAGCTGGGCCTGGTTCCCCTGCAGCTGCCAGCTCAGGACTGGGATCCACTCCGTTGATCACTGGCCCTTGGGGCGCTGCCACGCTCCCAGAGCCGGCCCCAGTCTCAGGTCCAGGGAGGGAGGACGCTTCAGCCGGGGCTGCTTCCTCGATGGTCGGATCGGGGGGGCTGAGGGTGGATCTGGCGACCTTGGGCTGTCTTGGCTTGGGAGGCCTGGACTCGGACGGCGAAGGGCCCGCCATCTCGGCGAGTGGATCCATCAGCAGCAACGGCAGCCCCAGGCAGAGGCGGCGGGCCTCCAGCTCCTGGCTGCCCATCGGCGTCGCCGCGGCAATGGTGCCTGGGCTGCGACTGAGCAGCCACAGGCTCTGCAGCAGCTGCTGCCATTGCCACAGCATCAGGGCCAGCACCAGGGCGGAGAGCAGCAGGCCCACCAGCCGGGGACTGGCCGCCAGGGGCGAGAGCGAGCCGGCCATGGCGGCATGGTCATCACTCCACCAGAGCAGGGCCAGCAGCAGGGCGGAGCCCCCCACCAGACCGATGCGCACGGCGATGGCCTCCTGTAGGGCACTGAGCCGTTGCTGCAGGGGTCGTCGCGCCCGCAGGGGAGCCTGGAGCACGAGCAGCGACCACACATCGGCAGGACGGCGCCAGAGCACCAGGGCCGGCAACAGGCCGCCGATGCCCCAGCAGAGCAAACGCTCCAAGGCGGGCACCGGACCCGGGTCACTGCCGGCAAGCAGCAGCAACAACAACAGGGCTTCCAGCGGCAGCACCCCCACAGCGATCAGCTGAAGCCAGAGCAGGGGCTCGCTGCGGGGATTCATGGCGCTGGCCGGGGGGGAGGGGCTCAGGTGCTGAGGGTGCGGCGCTGGGTGACCAGCTTGTAGGCCTCAACCCGGTCCCCTTCCTTCCAGGAGTTGAAGCGATCGGTACCGATGCCGCACTCGAAGCCGGTGGCCACCTCCTTGACGTCGTCCTTGTTGCGGCGCAGCGAATCGAGATCGCCTTCGTAGACGAGCTCCTTGCCGCGCCGAACCCGCACCTTGCAGTTGCGCTGCAGCTTGCCGCTGGTGACGTAGCAACCCGCGACGGCGTTCTTGCCGATGGTGAACACGGCACGAACTTCCGCCTCGCCCAGGGTTTCCTCCACCAGTTCGGGTTCCAACAGACCCTCCATGGCCAGCTGGATGTCCTCCAGCAGCTTGTAGATGACGTCGTAGTCGCGCACATCGACGCCGGTGGCATCGGCAGCCCGGCGGGCACCGGGCGCCATGGAGGTGTTGAAGCCGACGATGACGGCACCGGAGGCGGCCGCCAGATCGACGTCCGTTTCGGTGATCTCGCCGGGAGCCGAGAGCAGGACCCGGACCTGCACTTCCTCCTGGGGCAACTGTTCGAGCGAGCCAAGGATGGCCTCGACACTGCCCTGGACATCGGCCTTGAGGATCAGGTTGAGCTCCTTGATCTCGCCTTCGCTGACCTGGCCGGACAGGGAGGCCAGGGACACCCGGCGGGAGGCCATCTGCTGGGCCAGGCGGCTGGCGCGGGCCTCGCTGGCCCGATCCCCCACCACGGCGCGGGCAGCCTTCTCGTCGGCGTAGACCTCGAACTCATCGCCGGCGGTCGGCACTTCGCTGAAGCCCAGGGCCTCGACGGCGCAGGAAGGACCAGCTTCCTTGACCCGTTTACCGGTGTCGTCGACCATGGCGCGCACCTTGCCCAGGATCGGGCCGGCCGCCAGCACATCGCCGGCCCGCAGCGTGCCGTTCTGGATCAGCAGGGTGGCCACCGGGCCCTTGGCCTTGTCGAGGTGGGCCTCGATCACGGTGCCCTTGGCCATCCGGTCGGGGTTGGCCTTGAGGTCCTCCATGTCGGTGACCAGCAGGATCATCTCCAGCAGCTGGTCGATGTTCTCGCCCTTGATGGCGCTGACCGGCACCATCACGACGTTGCCACCCCAGTCTTCGGCCACCAGGTCCAGGCCGGAGAGCTCCTGCTTGACCCGATCGGGCTGGGCCCCTTCCTTGTCGATCTTGTTGATCGCCACCACGATCGGCACCTCGGCGGCGCGTGCATGGCTGATGGCCTCCAGGGTCTGGGGCCGGACGCCGTCATCGGCGGCCACCACCAGCACGGCCACGTCCGTGACCTTGGTGCCACGGGCACGCATGGCCGTGAACGCCTCGTGGCCGGGGGTGTCCAGGAAGGTGATGCGACTGGTGCTGCCGCCGTGAGGCACCTGCACCTGGTAGGCGCCGATGTGCTGGGTGATGCCCCCCGCTTCGCCGGCGGCCACCCTGGTTTTGCGGATGGCGTCGAGCAGGCTGGTCTTGCCGTGGTC
>CAIKWV010000346.1 GCA_903831165.1 uncultured cyanobacterium | reverse complement strand
TCGGAGCGGGCGTGGGCTCCGGGGTGGGCGCAGGCGTCGGCGCCGGGGTCGGAGCGGGCGTGGGCTCGGGCGTGGGCGCAGGTGTCGGTGCTGGGGTCGGAGCGGGTGTGGGCTCCGGGGTGGGCGCAGGCGTCGGCTCCGGGGTGGGCGCAGGTGTCGGTGCTGGGGTCGGAGCGGGCGTGGGCTCCGGGGTGGGGGTTGGCGTTGAAAGCTGATAAATGTTGTTGACAATCTGACCCTGAAGGGGGACAGGAAGATTGGCAGTAGCGAAATCCCCGGTCATCGCCGCGCCGGAGGTGACCACGTCGAAGACGCTGCCATCAGCGGGGACAAATTCATTGATCAGATTCGCGGTCAGCGTTCCACCAAGCACCACATCTCCAGAAACACTTAAAACGTCATAGTCCACGCCGGCAATCACAGTCGCCGTGAGATAACCACCCAGTTGCGCCGTGCCCGAGACAGCCAACAGATCGTTGGATATTCCGGATTGAGCAGTGAAAAGCTGGGGTCCGATAGCATTTTCACTGTTGCGGTTCCCAGGACCCACCAGATCAATTAGAAGCAAGCCACCCGCAGTCTGCAGATAATTGCCCGTGAGGCTGAGCGTAGCCGCCATGCCCGAGCCACCGGGGCTGACCGTGCCGCTGTTGGTGAGCAAGCCATCACTGCCCAGATCAATCAGCCCGGCCCCCTGAATCAACCCTGTCGCCTGATTCACCAGCGTGCCACTGCTGGCGGCACTGCCATCGCGTTTGAAGAAGGTGGCCCCACCTGCCACATCGAGGGTGCCGGCTTGAGTGAAGGAGGGCAGGTTGGAAGAGAAGGTTCCCGAGAGGACATTCAGGGTGCCTTGATTTTCAAAAACACCATCTGATCCCTGGATGATCACCTGGACACCAGCCGTGCTGATCACGCCGGTGGCAGTGTTGCGGAGTGTATTCGTCTCTTTTGTCGAGGAGCCGAGATCCAGGATGCTCTGATTGCCGTTATCCGCGAGTTTCAGCTGGCCCTCATTCACCCAGGTGACGTTGTTGGAGAGATTCAGCCAGTTGTTACCACCCAGGTCCACGGCCGCGCTATTGCCGGCAGTGGTGAACACTCCCGAGGTGGCGATCGTGTTCTCACCGCTGAAGTTAAAAGCGCCACTCACACTCAGATCGCCACTCCCCTGCAGACTGCTGGCGCTGAGATCCAGGTGGCTTTTCAGCAAGGTCAATTCGCTGCTCTGGTAAGTGCCACTGACCAACGTCAACCCCGTGGCCTGCAGGGATCCACCTGGATCCATCACGACCGTGCCCGTGCCGTTGCCGATGCTCAACTCGCCAGCCCGCACGCTGCTGCCACCGAGAATGGTCAAGCTTTGATCCGTCAGATCAAGGCTGGCCAGAGAGGTGACACTGGGATCAACCAGATAGAGACTGGCGACCCCACCAGCCAGATTGAAGCTGGGGTTATCGAGCGTGATCAACGCCGTACCACTATTGCCGGCATCGGCCAGAACTGAGGCGTCGAAGGCAGCCCCATTGCTGAGCAAACTGCCACCGAGCCGTAGATTATTGAGGGCCTGAAGATTGATGTCGCCACCATCAACACCGGCGCTGGTGATGGTGGCCGAGGTGAGCAGATCAGCCTCGGATTGAATTAACACCGGGCCGGCAGCCTCCAGGTGGCCAGCCAGATCGACATCGCCCCTGAAGCCGTCAATCTGCAGAATCGCAGTGCTGCTGCTGCCCAGCCGAGCGCCCTGCTGGGCCAGCAGAGCCGTGCCGCCCAGCTCGGTGGGCCGCTCACCAATGAGTTGGATGACGCCACCGAAACCATCGATCGAGGTGGCCTCAATCTGAACGGCACCAAAGCCTGGGATGGCGTCCCCTCCGGCATAGAACCCGGTCAGAACGGCCAGGCCCTGGGCCGTGGGATCCACGGAATTGCTGATGCCCTGGATCACCACATCGCCGCCGTTGCTGCGCAAGGTGGTCACGCCGTAGAAAGAAGGAGACCCCGGATAACTGGTATCGGCGAGGGTGACGGCAGCGAAGCTGGCGCCATCGTTGGCGGTGCCGCTGATGCGGACATCCGCTCCGGCTTCACCCAGCACCTGGGCACCGCCGCTGACCAGAACGCCGATGCTGGTTGGGCTGGTGGCCGGGTTACTGCCGGCCGTTCCGGTCAGTTGCAGGTCTCCGGCACCGCTGGCCCGTACCGTGGCGCCCTCCTGGATCGCAATGCCGATGGCCTTGCCGGTGGTGTAGGTGGGGCTGCCCGTCGCGACGGGGAAAGCTGACGCGGTGACCGTCAGGCCGCCATCGCTGAGCAGCTGGGAGAGATCGGTGACCCACAGCCCCTGGCTGACCATGGAGCCCCCATCGGGATCAAAACCGGGGGCGAACGCAGCACCTTGGGCCTTGACCGTGATGCCATGGCCGACCAGATCAGCGCTATTGGTCAGCAGAACGCCGGTACCGCCGTAGGCGTACTCGCCATTGAAAGAATTGACCGTACCGGCGGTACCGTCCAGGAAAAGGGTGCCACTGCCACTGTTGATGGCCGGACCACTGGCAATGGCAGCCACCGGTCCATCGCCCCCGGGGAGTGCGGCAGCAAGAACGGATCCGAGGCCCTCGACGCGGATGCCGTCCAGATCGGCGCTACCGCTGCCGCCGGTACCTGTCAGAGCGATCGGCCCCGAAGACGTCGAAAGGCTGCCGTAGATCTGAACCCCATGACTGCCACTTCCCGTGGCGGTCGGGCTGCCGTGGCCGACGATCGTGATGCCGGAGCCTAGGCCGGTGGCGCTGATCGAACCGTCCAGGGAAACGCCGACGTTGTCACCACCGGTGCCGGCACCCTGGCCATCGATGCGGATGGCGGCGGCCTCACCACTGCTGCTAAGGCTGGCGCCGTAGCCCATATAGACGCCGTAGTTGCCATCGGTGGCACCGCCACCGCTGAGCGAATCATTTCCCTGAGCGCCAGCAAGGCCACCTTCGATGCTGATGGCCTTCCCCTGCGAAGGCAGCGTCACTCCGGAGCTGACATTGCCGAAGAGATCGACGCCATCGTTGTCGTAGCCGCTGACGGCGCCGCGATCACCGCGGATCGTGACCGTCGCATCGCTGGAGATCACCGAGGCTGTGCTGTCGATCACCACTCCCGTATTGAAGTTCTGGCCCGCACCACTGGTGCCCTCCAGGCTGATCGCACCGCTGCTGCTGAACAGGTTGCCCCCCAGGCTGATGCCATGGTTCGAGCTGCCGCTGTTGGCGCCGCCGGTGCCACTGATCGCCAGGGTTCCGACCCCGCTGTCGATGGCGGCTCCCTGATCGATCTGCACCGCATGGTTGTCGTCCACGCCGGCTCCACCGACACCGATGATCGTCAGGGGGGCACCGCTGGCATCGCCGTTGGTGCTGCGCACGGCGATGCCAGCGGCACCACTCTCCACCTGCAGTGCTACGCCACGGGCGACGCCACTGCTGCTGCTGCCGCCCGTGCCGTTGATGGTGATCGGGCCGCCGCCGCTGAGGATCGCCGTGGCGGACTGCTCGATGAAGGAACCCAGAAACACCCCATCCGCGATCCCGGTCGTGGCCTGTCCACCGGTGCCCTGCAGGGTGATGGCACCGCTGTTGGTGATCAATTGCGTGCCACCGGTGAGGTGAATGCCCTGATTCCAGTAGGCCTCTCCTTCGCCGCTCGAACCCTGCGTGCCGCCGAAGCCCTCGATCAGGATCGAGCCATTGCCGAAGGCCTGCAGCGTGGGCGCGAAGGTCATCGCCACGCCAATGGTGTCGGTGGCGCCACTGTCTTTGAAGCCGCCCGTCCCTCCGGTGCCATGCAGGGCGATCAGGCCCTCCACCGTGGTCAGCGCACTGCCGCTGACGATCTCGATGCCCCGCGCCAGGGAAGCCGTGGTGGTGCCGGCAGAGCCGGTGATCGTGAGAGTGCCGGCCTGGGTGCTGAGGCTGGAGTTGTCGATGAAGACACCACGGCTATCGCCGCTACCCGCGGTCACCGTGCCGCTGATGCTGAGATTGCCACCATCGGTGCTGAGGGTGGCACCGCTGATCCCGACGGCCTGACTCGTGCCCGTATCCGAGCCGGCCGTGCCGGTGATCGAGAGATCACCCAGGGCAGTGGGCACACTCAACGTGGCGCCCGACACCTCCACCCCCGCCGCCCCGTCGGCCGTGATCGCCCCGGCGGCGACGTTCTGCAGGGACAGCAGGCCAGGGGTGTTGGTTCCTTTGGTGTTGGGCGCCACGCTGAACAGGGCGCTACCCGAACCGACGTTGATGCTGGTGCCGGCGGCCATGGTCAGGAAACCTGCGCCTTCATCGCGGTAGGCCTGAATCGCCAGCGGACTGTTGGCCTTGAAGCTGACGCTGGCCCCATCGAGGCTGCTGATGTTGGAGTTGAGCGCGATCGAGCGACCGGCCTCGAGACTGAGATCGCCGGGGAGATCCCCTAATCCCGACCCTTCCAGCGACAGCGGCGAATCGATGTCGAGCGTGATGTCGTTGTTGGCCTGAAGCAGTAGCGACGTACCGTTTCTGGTGATCGCCTCGATCTGGCTGGGGCTGATGATGTAGTCGACCTCAGGCGAATCGTTGAAGCTGACGTTGCCGTCGGGGAAGTAGTTGCTATCAAAGCCGTTGCTGATCAGGATGTTCTTGGGATCGAGCAGCAGGCTGCCCGCCTGGCCGCTGTAGGCCGAGGCGACGGCACTGCCGGTGAAGCGCAGGCCCTGACGGCCGGACACCTCCATCCGCCCGCCATCACCGCCCAGCGGGCCGCCCCGGGCGCTGAGGGAACCGGCAAAGTCAGTGCGGCCCTCGGACCAGACCACCAGTTCACCGCCTGGCCCCCGTTCGCCCGCATCGGCGCGCAGGCTCGTGGCCCCATCGACGCTGACCTGGCTGGCGTTGGCTCCGCCCAGGCTCAGGGCACTCCCCTGATAGCCGCCACCCACGCGCACCGCCCCGCCGGAGCCGTTGCCGGACGCATCGGCCGTGGCGCCCTGCAGGGCGATCGTCGGCGCCGCCAGCTCAATCACACCCCCAGCAGCGCCGCTGCCCTCGCCGACGGCCCGCAGGCTGCCGGCACTGGTCAAGGTCGTACCCGCTGTCAGGGCGATGCGGCCACCCTGGCTGCCGCTGACGTTGATCGTGCCGCTCTGGCTGATCGAGGCGCCGCGCACGCTGACACTGCCGCCGGGCGTCGACGGGCTGGCTGAGGCTGGACCGGCCTGTAGCGCTGCCCCTTGCAGCAACACATGGCCCCCCTGCGCATCGAGCAGCAGGCTGTTGTCGACGGTGAGCAGGCCGCCGTCGATGCTCAGATCGCCGTTGCCGTTGAGCCCGATGCCGCTGAGGCTGGCGGGGTCCGTGACCAGTCCGGAGGCCGTCAGGGGCTGGGCCGACAACGCCGAGGCCTGGGTGGCACTGGTGGCGAACACGTCGAACAACCCGCCATCGGCGAAGCGCAGACCGGTGGCGGTGCTGAGGTGCAGCGACTGGATGTTGCTGAAACTGCCGGCACCGGCCAGATGGATGCCGCCGGGAGACAGCCAGAACAGGTTGACGGCACCGCTGAGGCTGATCGGCTTGTCAATGAAGCTGCCTAGGGGGTTCATCACCCCCACCATCAGGTTGCGCAACCCGTAGGTCTGAATCGAGACACCCGTGATGCCGCCGCGGGTATCGAAGGCGGCAAACCGATGGAAGAGGTTGCTGCCGGCCTTGGTACCGCCGCTGACGGCACAGGCTCCGCTCTGACAGGAACTGCCTCCGTTGACGAGCGTGCCCAGGCTGCGGCCACCGCCCGCCGCGGTGATCTCGCCGGCCCGGGAACGGAGATCGCCCACCATCAGCAGGGCCAGGCCCAGACCGGTCAGCCCCAGGAAGCGCGCCGAACCGGAACCGGCCCGGCGGGAGCCGGCGCGGCGCTGGCTCCCCTGGGCGGCGCCCTGACCGGAGTCAGAGGAGGGCACCGCCTGGGCCATAGGAGTGCGCTATTGCAAAACAGAGGAGAAACCTATGGCAGACCCTCGAAAATGCCAAGCCGCGTAGCCATGGCTACCGAACCTGAGGCCGGGCCGGGTCTCGTTGGGAGGAGCGGCCAGCTGCGGCCCTCCAGCCCGTGCGGCGGCGACACGGAGCGACCAACCCTGGCGTCTCAGCCATGGCTGCCAACTCATCGGAGCTCAGCGACAGCGAGAATGGACGTCCTGGCCAGATCCCCAGCCCGATGGCCTTCGTCCTGCGCCCACTCCGCTCCCTGGTGCAGGGGCTGCGACGAAAACCCAGGGCCCACCTCAAGGCAGCCCTGCCCTACGGCCTCGCTGCCGGCGCCCTAATGGCGCTGCATGCAAGCCCGATCAACCAGACCCTCAACCTGCTCTTTTACGACCTGATCACGGGCCTGCGCCCCGCAGCCTCGGCCCGGGACCTGCCGATCAGCCTGATCAGCATCGACGAGCAGGACATCGCCCGGTTCGGCTGGCCGATCAATGACGCCCTGCTCTGCAACGCCATCGATCGGCTACTGGCTGGCGGCGCCAAGGCCGTGACCCTCGACCTCTACCGCGACAAGGGGGTCGGCGACCAGCAACAGTGCCTGCGGAATCGTTTCCAGCGCGATCCGCGGCTGGTGTCGATTTTCAATGCCGCCGAAGGCATCGGCGCCATCCCCCTGACGCCACCCCAGCGCCAGGCCTTCAACGACCTGGTCACCGATGACGACGGCGTCGTGCGCCGGGATCTGGTGCATGTCTCCGGCCAGAACAGCGCCACCGTGGCCCTGCCGCTGCGGCTGGTACAGGTGGCCACCAACGATCCTTCCCTGCCCCGGCGCCTGGAGAGCGGCGCCCTGGCGATCCCCTGGCTGGAGAGCGAATCGGGGGGATACCAGGGGGTGGACGCCGCCGGCTTCCAACAGATGCTGCGCTACCTGCAGCCCGGCAGCTTTCAGCGCTGGAGCCTGCGCGACCTGCTCGCCGGCACGGGGCCCGGTCCCGACCAGGTGCGAGGCGACATCGTGCTGATCGGCAGCACCGCCCCCTCCCTGCGGGACCTGTTCCCGACACCCTTCAGCCGCTTCTCCCAGGGCAGCACACCGATGCTGATGCCCGGCGTCGAGATCCATGCCCAGCGCGTCGCCTCCCTGCTCGACCATCGCCGCGGCCCCAGCGGTGCCAACCGCGATGGAACCGCCGCCATCACCGCCGCGCCGGGCTGGGTCGACCACGCCCTCGATCTGCTGGCCGCCGCTGTGGGCATCGCCCTGGGGGAGGGCTTCCGCAGCCTGCGGCGCAGCGTGCTCGCCGTGGGCGCGGCCCTGAGCGTCCTGCTGGGCACGGCCGTGCTGCTGCTGGTTCAGCACGTCTGGATCGGGATCAGCATGCCGGTGGCCAGCCTTGGCCTGATGGCGGTGGCCGGCTGGGTGCGGCGCGGCGGCAGCAGCCAGGAACAGCGCCAGCAGATCGAACGCCTGCTGGGACAGACCACCTCTCCGGCCGTGGCCGAAGCGCTCTGGGCCCAGCGCGACCAGCTGCTCAGTGATGGCCGCTTCGAGGGGCGCCAGCTACCGGTGACGGTGCTGTTCTCGGACACGCGCAACTTCACCACGGTCTCGGAGCAGCTCAGTCCCCGGCTGCTGCTGGACTGGCTGAACCGGGGCATGGCCCACTTCGTGCCGGCCATCACCCGGCGTGGCGGCATGGTCAACAAGTTCACCGGTGACGGCCTGATGGCCGTGTTCGGCGCACCGCTGAGCAGCAGCGTCGAAGCCGACGCCCAGGCCGCGATCGAAGCCGCCCTGGCCATCCAGGCTGCTGTGGTGGAGCTGGATGATCAACTGGCGCTGGAGGGCCAACCGCGGATGCATCTGCGGATCGGCATCCACTCCGGCCAGGTGCTGGCGGGCTCCATGGGCAGCAGTGAACGGCTGGAATACGCCGTGATCGGCGACACGGTCAACTGCGCCTCCCGGCTGGAAAGCCTGGACAAAGAGCGCCAGACCAACCGCTGTCGGGTGCTGGTGTCCTCGACCACCCGCGAGCTGCTGCCGGCGGATCTGCCGCTGCACTGGCTCTCCTGGGGCTCGATGACCGTCAAAGGCCGGCAAGATCCACTGCTGATCTGGGAACTGCTGGGCCGGCGGGAGGAATCGATCCCGAAGAACGCCAGCACGGACTGACGGCCAAAAGGCACTCGAGCGCCCAGACCTGTCGCCATCGCTACCGGATTCCAGACAGACCGGCACAGCGGCATGGGGGTTTCGATCATCCATCTCGCAGAATCCACCTCAACCCACAGCTCGCCCATGGTCCCGTTGCTGCTGGCCCAGCTGGTTGCCCCACCCCTGCAGAACAGTCCGGTGCGGCTGCCCGGTGGCGGCGAGGTGGAGCAGCGCCCGGCCCCCGAGGCCCGGCCCAGGCCGGTGGATCTGGAGCCCACACCCGCACCGCCGCCGGACGGCTCCCCCCCCGCTGCCCAGCCCCGGACCGGCGGGCCGCAAGCCCCCGTCGTGCCCGGCCGCCAGCCCGCCGTCAGCGGTCTGAGCACCTACTCCGCCGCCGTGCTGGCCACGATCCTGGCCCCCTGCTCCGCCATCGCCGATCGCGACGAGCGTCTCCAGGCCTGTGCCGCCGCCCTCACGGCCCGCCTGGTCGCCGACGGCTACGTCAACAGTCGCGTGTACAGCCGCCCCGAGCCCGCACCGGGCAGCCTCGAGGTGGTGGAGGGTCGCATCGTCGAGATCCAGGTCAGCAGCCCTGATCCCTGGCTGGTGCGACGGGTGCAGAAACTGCTGGCTTCGCTGCGGGGCCAGGTGCTGCACCTGCCGCAGGTCGAGCGGGATCTGCAACTGCTGCGCCGGCAGAGCGGCATCGCCGAAGTGCGCGGCAATCTCACCCGCCTGGGCAGTGATCCGTCCCAGGCCGTGTTTGTCGTCCGCGTCAAACCCAGCGGCCAGCCCTGGCAGGGCGATCTGTCCGCCCGCAACGACGGCAGCAACGGCTCCGGTGAGTTCCGCGGCGTGGCCACCCTGCTCAAGCCCAGCCTGATCAGCCGCGGCGACACCCTGCTGCTCTATGGCGAGGTCGATGCCAGCGAAGCGGCGGCCCTTGGCTCGGTGATCAGCTCGATCAGCTACACCCTGCCCCTGGGGGACAGCCTCAGCCTGACGGGAGCCTTCGGCTACAGCCGCCGCAACCTGGTCGAACTGCCAGCCCCCAGCGACGGCCTCAGCACCAACCAATACCAGGGTTTGGGCCAGTTGGAGTGGGTGTTCCACGAATCACTCAGCCAGCGCTGGAGCCTGTTCGGCGCCTACAGCGGCAACCGCAGCAACACCTATCTCAACGGCCAGGCGCTGCCGTCGATCCTGCCCGAGAGCGTGCGCAGCCCCAGCAGCGGCTACCTGCGATTCGGCGTCTCCGGCAGTGGCTTCAAGGACCGCATCGGTCTGAGCGGCAATGCCTACCTGCTGCAGGGCGTCGGCGCCGCCACCCCCGCTAACCAGCGCCAGGAACTGGCCACAGTCGGCATCGACCCCGGCCAAGCCACCGCCCTGGGCGGGATCCTCTCGGCGGGATGGGCCTTTGCCCCCAGCTGGCAGCTCAACCTGCGGGCCGCCGGCCAGGTGGCCTTCGAACCCCTGAGCTCGGCGATGCAGTTCAGCCTGGGCTCGGATACGGGCCTGCGGGGCCTGCCGGGGCAACTGATCAGCGGCGACAACGGCTGGCTGGGCACCGCCGAAACGGTCTGGACCTTCTGGCAGAAAAAAAGCCAGGCGCTGCAGCTGGTGCCGTTCATCGGCATCGGCGGGGTGAGCACCTCCCTGCAGGACGTCAGCTTCAGCGACACGGTCGGCGCCGGCGGTGTGCTGGTGCGCTGGCTGGCCGGCGACAACTGGGCCACCGAGCTCGGCTGGGTGCAGCAATTCCAGACCAACGACAATCTCGGCACCTGGACCGACTGGAACCTCGCCAAGGGCCTCTACGCCAAGCTGCAGTACCGCTTCTGATCAAGAGCTGTGGGGAGCCGTACGGAAGAGGGACACAGGAGAATCCAGGACGACAGGGCACCCGTCAACGACAAAGGCATGGTCTCCAGTCGACTGCTTGTCGACTCAAGAATCGGCGTTGCCAGGCAGATCGGCGGCGTTTGATCAAGGATCGTCAACGGTGCAGGAGACATTCGCCGCACCTGAATCGAACGGACCCTCGCCAAGGGCTGCCACACCAGACTCCAGCCTGGCCCCTGTTCAAGAGCTGTGGGGTGGGTCATGACCACAGAAGCACCCAGGACGACGGGACACCCGTCAACGACAACGATGTCGTCGCCCACAGACTCGTTGTCGACTTGAGCATCGGCGTTGAGCGGAAGATCGGCGTCAGTTGATCGATGATCGTCAACTCCACGGGAGACGTCCCCCCGCACCTGGATCGCAGGGCCCTCACCAAGGGCTGCCACCCCAGGCTCCGATCCTGCATCTGTCCAAGGGCTCAGAGAGCAGGTTCCGTTGCAGCGGCGGACGCTTCGTCGGCGCGATCCGCTGGCTCGGCTGGGCGGAACACCTCGATCTCACCCATACCCTTCACCGGCTGGAGCCCCAGGGAGACCGGGGCGGCGAAAGCCGGATCCTGGCGTTCGGCGGTGGTCCGATCGAACAGCACGGACGTCTTGAGGCTGCGGGTCAGGCCCTCGAGCCGGGCGGCCAGATTCACCGTGTCGCCGATCACCGTGAACTCCATGCGGCGGGGACTACCGATCTGTCCCACCACCACCTGGCCACTGGCCAGGCCAACGCCACTGTCGAGGCGCGTGAGACCCTGCTCCTCCCAGTCGTGATTGAGCTTCACCAGGGCCTGCCGCATGGCCTGGGCACAGGCCACTGCGGCGCGGGCTTCCACCATCACGCCGCGGCCCACCGGCGAACCGAACACCGCCATCACCGCATCACCGATGAACTTGTCGACGATGCCGCCATGGGCCGTGATCACCTCGACCATGGCTCCCAAGTAGGTGTTGAGCTGGCTGACATGCAGCTCGCTCTGGCCGGCGAGGCTGCGCTGGCGGGTGAGTTCGGTGAAGCCCTTGAGATCGGAGAACAGCACCGTCACATCCAGCAGGCGCCCCCGCAGGATCCCCTGGGCCGCCTCGGGATCCGCCAGGATTTCCGCCACCACCCCCGGGGCCACATAGCGCTCGAAGGTGCGGCGCAAGCGGCGGCGTTCGCGCTCCTCCAGCAGGTAGGCGTCACCGGAATGCACCAGGGCCAGCAATCCCAGGCCGGCCGCCGGAGCCAGCAGCGGCAGCCACAGTTGCCGCTGCCACAGGGCCCAGCCGGCCCCCACCAGCTGCAGCCCGAGCACCGCGCCGATCACCCCCAGACGCCAGGGCAGGGAGCGGCGGGCCAGGGCCAGGCCAGCGGCCAGCAGCAGCACCAGGGCGACCAGCAGGGCCCGCTCCCGGTTGCCGGCCGGCCAGGAACGCAACCCATCCCCCTGCAGGGAATTCGCCGTGGCGGTGGCCAGCAGCTCCAGCCCCGACAACGAGCCGAAGGCTGTGGGATAGCCGTCGTCGCCCTGGCTCACCACGGGACCGAGCACCACCAGCGCTCCGGCCAGGTCCGCCCGCTGCGGATGGCGGCGCCAGCGGCTGGGATCGAGCACCTCCCAGGCCGGCAGACGGCGGAAGGAGCCCTCCGGTCCATAGGCGTTGAGCGCCGTCAGCGCATCGTTCTGGCGGCTGGAGCGCCCCGCCCGCTGCAACAGGCTGGCCGACAGGGAAGGGAAGGGCTTCACACCCTGGGCCGGTAACAGGCCCCGTCCATAGGCTTCCGGGTGCAGCAGGCGCCCCCCCGGTTCCCGCAGCGGCGTGTTGGTGAGCCCGATGACCTCCGGCCCCCCGATGGCCGCCAGGAACAGCTCGGGGCGCACCAGGGTCAGGGCACCGGAACCCTGTTGATCGGAGGATTCGAGCATCTCCGCCGCCAGCACGATGCGGCCGGGGTGGGTCCGCAGGATCGCTTCCATCGCCGCGTCATCGGCGGGTCCGTTGCGGCTCGGCCCTTCAAACACCACATTGATCGCCACCGCCGCGGCACCGGCGTCCAGCAGCCGGGCCGCCACCTGGCCGTAGGCGGCCCGCGGCCAGGGCAAGGTGCTGATGCCGCGGGCCCAGTCCGGAACCTGACGGTTCTGCTCAAACCAGCTTCCCTGCTGCAGGGTGGTGTCATCCACCGGCACCACCACCACCCGGCCGGGCGGACGCCGGGGGCCCCGCAGCACCAGCAGCTGATCCTCCAGAGCCCGCTCCCACACCCGCCAACGGGGACCGGGCCAGCCGGCCGTACCCCCACCCCAGCCCACCACCAGCGCACTGAGAAGCAGCAGGGTGAGGGGCCGCCGACCAGTCCTGGGGCGCGGAACCGCCGCAGCGGACCCGACCGTCGTCCGGGATCCGGGAGCGGCTGGCCACGGAAAGGGCGTCATGGCCCGTGCACCGCCGGCATCGGCTCAACAAGCCCGATGACAAGCAGCGACAGCATCATGGAAACTCCATTCAGAAGAAGCGCGGCAGGCTGATCGGCAACGAGGGCACCGTCACCGGCAGCGCCGGCAGGGTCACCCCGGGCACATGGAGCCGCAGATAACTCTCGAGGGCCTGGGCGGCGGGCAGGGGCAGACGGAAGCCCTCGAACAGAGGACCGGAAAGAATGCTGCTGTAATCCCCGGAGCTCAGGGCCAACAGGGTCAGCACCACCCCCTCGGGCGACAGCCGCAGGCGCTGGCCGGCATTGACCGTGGTGGGAGCCGCGCCGGTGGGCTGGCCATCGCGCAGCGGTTCCACCTCCACCTGACCTTCCAGCACGGAGAGCTCGGAGTCGCCGTTGTCCTTGACCTCCAGCAGGTAGTTGGTGCCGCGCACACTCAGACGAGCCGAGCGGGTACAGCCGCTCTGCGGACCGGACACCAGCACCTGGCCGCGATCGACCAGGAAACAGCCCTGACCGAGCCGCAGCAACGAGAAGCGGTTGAGCCGGCCCACCGCCCCAGCCTCGAAACGAATCTGACCGCGACTGTTCTGGGTGCTGATCTGCTGGGGCGCCTGGGCCTTCTCCTTGACCCGGGCCGGCTTCTGATCGATGTAGAACTCCCTGCCATCGAGGATCTCCTGCACCACCGCCGTTTCGGCCGCCCGGGCCGCGGGGATCAACACCACCGAGAGGGCCACAAGGCCCGGCAGGAGGGCGCGGCGGCGGCCCTTCTGGCCTGGAGTGGCGCCGAACCGTCGGGGAAGGATCCGGAAAGCCCGTGACATGGCGACGTACCGGCAGGAGCCCATTCTGGGCGCCCCAGCCCGAGCTTCACTCGGCACAGAAACGCACCAACATCGTCAGGCGGTCGCGGGGGGGCGGCAGTTCAGCCGGATCGAAGGGAGGCGGCGCGGCATCGGCGGCGACGCGCATCATCACCGGCCGGATCTCATTGCCGTCCAGCGTCACCTCCAGGGGCCGCAGCCGGGCCGCACCGATCACGGTCGCCAGCTCCCGCGCCTGGGCCTGGGCATCGGCGTAAGCCAGGCGCAGCAGTTCGCGGCGCACCGCCCCATCCTGGGACGGATCGGCTTCGGTGCTCACCGGCGACAGCCGCACCCCAGCCAGGGCTCCCACCTCCCGAATCAGGGGCTGGAGCCGCTGGGGCATCAACCGCCCACTGACCTGCAGGTTGGCCTGGCTCATCGCCGGACGTCCCGCCTCCGCGGGGCGCTGCCAGGTGCTGGGGGAGCTGGCCCGGAACTCCTGCACCCCGAGCCGCTGCAGGGCGGAACGCACCGCCGCCAGACGCCGCTGCAGCTCCGCCAGGGCGCCATCGCTGCTGGCGGCCTCGGCCTCCAGGGACAGGGAGAACTGCAGGCGCCGGGTGGGGCGGGGCTGCTCGGCACTGCCGCGGGCCTCCAGGTGGGTGCCCTCACAGCGCAGCTGCAGCTCGGCCCGGGCGGCCCGATCGGGCAGGGCGGCAACCGCCGCCAGAACCAGAGCCGCCGCCAGGGGCGCTGAGCGGGCTGCCGGGCGTAGACAGCGGACCGTCCCCTGCCGGGCTAGCGGCAACGGCGGCACCGGGGACACGTTGACCTGCGACACGGGGGCACTCCACGGCACGGCACCCACACCGTGGCAACGGAAAGCGTGGCCGGCCAGAACCGAACCCGTTGCAGAGCTTCCGCAGCAACAGCAACAGCGGCACCAACGTTCGCTGCCATCGACGGCGAAGCCGTGATCGGTCACAACGCACCAGCGCACCTGGCGGCCAAACGTGCCCGGCCCAAGGTCTTCGGCTCCGGCGGAGCGATCGGGCTCTCAAGGCCAATCTGGCCAGGTGGCGGCAGGCGATGGGCTTGCAATCAGGCCGCCCGACCGGACAGCCAGCCGCCCACGCGTGCACCGACCCACCACGATCGATCCACCATCGGCACACGACCCGCAGGCCCGCCCACCGCGATCGCCGGCAGGATGGGGCGAACCGAGCACCAGCAAGGGAGCCATGCCCTTGGTCGAGATCTGGATCCAGGCCATCGCCGCCTGCGCCGCCCTGCTGTTGATCCGGCGGGTCTGCCTGGAGCGACAGCTGCCCCTGCCGCCCCTGCGACTGCCACTGATCGCGGTGCTGGTCTGGGCGTTGATGCACAGCCTGCCGATGCCGCCGCTGACCAAGAGCTACCGGCTCTGGTACGCGATCACGGACGACCTACTGCTCACGTACGC